>DASWKT010000287.1:0-5038 GCA_036396515.1 Anaerolineales bacterium
TAGGATGGCACACGATTCCGGTACACTGGTTTATATTGATGCTGTGCAATACGCCCCACATGGCCCAATTGACGTACAAAAAATGGATTGCGATTTCCTGGTGTCCTCGGCGTATAAGTACTCCGAGTCACAAATCACAAGAAACATTCAGTTTCACGGTTCGCCTGATCATCGGAAAGACAAAACGGTGATCTTTCGGAGCCAAATTCCAAAAAGGGTGATGGGCTATAATGAATGCCTATCACCCTTTTCTTTTTCGGAGTGTATACAATGACGCTCGATCTCTCAGCAATCAGAAGCCAATTCCCTGCTCTCAATCGCCCCGCAATCTTTTTCGACAACCCAGGTGGGACTCAAATCGCCAAGCAATCCCTAGACCGTATCAACCAATATCTCATTGAATGCAATGCCAATCACGGTGGCGCCTTTGCGACCAGCATTGCTTCGGACGCGGTCCTCGATGAGGCTCACCAGGCAATGGCAGACTTCTACAACGCTTCGTCTGCGCAGGAGATTGTCTTTGGAAACAACATGACCACCCTGACCCTCTATATCAGCCGCTCGATTTCACGGGAGTGGAAGGAAGTGGATGAAATCGTTGTTACCCGTCTCGACCACGATGCAAATGTGACACCCTGGGTCCTGGCAGCACAAGATCGAGGTGTAAAAGTCAACTGGGTAGATTTTGATATAGAAGATGGTACACTGAAATTGGATGACCTGCAAAAGATTTTGGAGCGGAAACCGCGTTTACTGGCTGTGGGCTATGCCTCGAACTCACTTGGGACCATCAACCCCGTGGAAAAGATCGTCAAAATGGCACACGATGCGGGCGCAATGGTGTACATCGATGCAGTGCAGTATGCCCCGCATGGTCCGATTGACGTGCAAAAACTTGACTGCGACTTCCTCGTAACTTCAAGTTATAAGTTTTTCGGAAGTCATTCTGGTATTCTCTATGGTAAGCGGGAGTTGCTGGAGAAACTGTTTGCCTATAAAGTCCGTCCGGCAACCAATGAACTCCCTGGCAAGTTCGAGACCGGGACGCAAAATCATGAAGGCATTGCTGGTGTGCTCGGAGCGATCGAATACTTCGAATGGGTTGGCAAGACGTTTGGCCATGAATATCACGACAGGCTAAGAGAAGACAATTACCAGGGTCGTCGTTTGGAACTCAAGAAGGCCATGCTTGCCATCCACGCTTACGAATTTGGACTGAGTCGAGCGCTTCTTTTTGCTCTGGAAGTTATTCCAGGCTTACAGCTCTATGGTCTGACCGATCCTCGCCGCCTGGAAGATCGCGTCGCTACCTTCTCCTTCCGCCTGAAAGACCTGCAGCCGCGCAAGGTGGCCGAGCAACTGGCTGAGCAGGGGATCTACGTTTGGGATGGAAACTACTATGCCCTCAATGTAACCGAGAGGTTGAGAGTTGAAGATAGTGGTGGCATGATACGGGTTGGGGCAGCTCATTACAATACCTTGGAAGAAGTGGAGCGCCTAAAAGACTCACTCCTAAAAATTAGCGTGAGCTAGCGGGTTCGTCTTTCAATGTCATATATCAATGTTAGGGCCGTGTAATTTTTGAAAGGATCATGTTGGTCATTTCCGCATCGAATTGGTTTTCCATTTTGCGGCACTGGGGCTCACATCCAATCAGCACGTTATGCCCCAAAACCGTCACATTACACCTTGTTATTGGCCTTGAAATTGTAGAACAGACTAGGTATGAGCGGCTAGCATTATCTAGTCCTCTACTAAGGTAAACTTGTCTCGTTTTTTGGCTGGCCGACTCTCGAATCCATCATCCGCCACTCAACTATTCGAACACGTGGCGTCAAATCTGAATCGCTTCCTGCTCTAATTTTAGTCCGCGTTGGAGGATGTGTTCGAGGGTCGGATGGACATCTTTCAGAGCGGGGTTAAGGGCGAGACGTTTAAGATTGTGTGTGTCAACCTGGGTAAGAGGTCGAGAGAGATGAGCATACTTATCGAATGTGGCAATGTCCATGAGATAGGGTTGGATACGAAGGCCGACCTGTCTGCGAAGCTGGGACAGAATGTTAAAGCCGCCATAGTCCATATCTGACCACAAATAAATTGGTATCTCTGCGGGGATCAGGCGGAGGAGATGGCGGATGGAAGGAGAGGGGTTGCCCATGAGGCAGATTACCGCATGTTTCGCGGAGTGTATTTCATTTGCGCGCGTGAACGCATGGAATGAGGTGAGATTTTCGATGCAGAGCACCGCTTCGGCGCGGATGGCAATTTTTTCAAGGCGTGCAATTTGAGATGCCGGGAATCCTACGGAAGGCAAGAAGCAGTCCAGGTTGATGGTTTGACCGTTGAGGTCGGTGAGTTCCCAATTTCCAGCAAGATGAACGAAATCAGGGTTGGCGACGAGGTTGAGTTCGCGGAGCAGATCCTCAGATGTGAAGGATTTCCATTCAGGGTTGGCGCGGCGAGCGAGGCGAACGAGAGAAGGTTTGATATCTTCAAAACGTTTGGAATTGTTGAAGATGCGCACGCTGAAGACCCGATAGGGAGTCTCTGTTGTCAATGTAGGTAATGCTGCTAGAACGGCGAGCAGATCGAGGTTTAGATTTGAATCGGTGAGGCTGAAAGGCGACGGGGATCTTCCCGAACGGAGTTGCTCCAAGATGTTGTCCAAAGCGCGGGCGCGCCAATCCTTCTTGGGATAGCGGAATTTATCAGAGAGGAGAAGGGATTCGAGGCGGGCACGATGGTTATAAAGGGGTTCGCGGTTGAGAAGTGTGTAGAGTGTTTCGTAATGCTTGCTGTGTGATTCGTACTTCGTTTGGAGGGTTACTGATTGGAGTAAGTGCCCTGTTTCACCGGGATGCCAGGCAAGTTTGACTGCTCCAATCTGCTCGAGAGCTTGTAATTGTTCATTCGTGAAAATGCGGGCATTGGGGTCGATTTGCGAGAAATAACCTGGCAGGTCGAGATCTTCAAGATTGCAGCGCGGGAAACGGATGGGGTGGCTTGTGTTGCCTAATGCGTAACGCGTGAAGCGATCCTCAAATTTATCGAGGAGCGTGTTGAGGATGACTTCCAGATCAGGTGAAGGAGTAAATGAGATTTCCACAGCAATCTGTGTATTTGGGTCCCGGTTCCCTTTTCTACCCTGCCACTTGCTCTTCTATCTCTCTCATCATTTCGCTCTTATCGATCTCAATTACGAAAGCATGACTATTTTTGCGGACGACCGTGCAGACAGTATCCACAAAAGGAAGGAGCGAGCCGGATTTGTCAGGAGGTGTGGCGAGTAGGACTTGCAATCCGGCTTCGCGCATGAACTGGAGGGCGCTGGCAGTGCGCGCGGTGTCCATCTTGCTAAACGCTTCGTCAAACAGGGCAAGGCGGATCGTATCGGACGGGCGGGGTTGGTTAAGTCGATACGCTTGAGCGAACGAGGCAGCCATGGCGACATAAAAAGGTGTTGTTGTCTCGCCGCCTGATTTCTTGGCATTGATCTGGCTCAACAAGGCGCGGTCGCCGTTGGGGTAGTGGATGCGGATGTCGTATTGCAGGTAGGAGCGGTAATCCTGCAATTCACGCAATTCGGCAGCCAGTGCATCGCTCGTCTGGTTGTTAGCGGTAAGTCGTTCAAGCAGCAGATCCCAGGCTTGCTGGTGCTTTTGACGAAAATCAGAATCCGAGAGCGATGTGCCCAAAACCTTCTGACTGTCCATGACCATGTCGTACATCAGGCGAAGGTTGACGGCAGGCTGTGTGATGAATTCATAGCGCTCACCCCCGAAACGCAGCTGGGAAAGTGTGGTGTTGAGATACGAGAGCTGCTGGCGTGCTTCTTCGATTTGCTCGCGCAGGCGATGGATGAAGTTTTCGACGAGTTCCTGTTCGGCAAGAGAGCGCTGGCGCGCGATCTGAGTTTCGTATTGCGGGAGTTCGGAATTGATAAGTTTGTCGCGTTCGGTCGTGTAGCGTGTGGCATCATCGGTTTCATCGTAGCCAAAGTCATATTTCACGGAGTAGGCATATTTGTCTTCGCGCAGACGGTCGCGGTTGCGCGACTCGGCCGTCTGGTAATCGCCTTCGTAGCGTTCGGCATTTTGCAGGATGACATCCACCGGCTGGCGTTCAAGACGGCGCGTGTGTTCCTTTTGGATCTCGATGCGAAGGTCGTCATCGACGCCTTCATTGGCGAGGAAGATTTCCGCGTTCTGGATGGACGCGTCGATCTCGCGCTCGAGGCGGGGAATTTCGACTTCGGCAAGATTGTTCGCATCCGAATCAAGTCCGCCGATTCGTCTCTCGACCGAGCCTGCTTCTGTTTGAAGACGCGTGAACTCCGCCTGATGCCGTTCCACATCAGCTTTCAAGGTTTCAACGGTGCGCAAATCGAGTTGCTCCAGCTCTTTTGCGAGTGCTGCATATTGCGTCTTGCGGTCGGGGAGGATGGCAAGAGCTTCGAGGGCATGCTCGAGTTCGATGAGCGGGCGGGTCTTTTCATGGGTGAGAGCGAGACGTTCTCGCAAAGCGTGGTCGCGTTCATTCAACGCAGTCATCTCCTTTGCGATTTCATCCAGTCGCTGCTGGCGGCTTTCGATTTGGCGCGGGGCGGCGCGCTCGCCGATGAACCAGCGTCTATAGACCTGCGGGTTGAGATGGCTGTCTGTGAAGTTACGGCGGACGAAACATTCCCGTGTGATGGCAGTGCGGTGGCTGCGAAGCTCTTCCAGAGAGTCACATTTGATGTAATGATCAAGCAACAAGTCTACAAAGGTGCGCGCAGCGGGGTTTTCCGTGACGACTTCTGCCGCGAGTGAAGCGTGTTTACCTGTTTCCTTGTTTACCTGTCTACTTTTGTACTTGACGACCTTCTCCATATCCAGCAATGCAACGCCATGTAACGCCTCTTTGTGCCGTCTCTCGCGATAGAGTCTCATCGCCGCGTCGTAACGAGCAGGCGGGATCAGCAGGGTGAAACGATTGAAACCGAGAATCCCCTCGACGGCATCCTGCCATTCTTTGTTCGGGATGCTCAATTCGTCGC
>DASWKT010000288.1:0-7052 GCA_036396515.1 Anaerolineales bacterium
CAAAATAGGAACTATAGCCGCCCCAAAAGGCCTTTTGGGGTTCTTTGACGATCTTCACCCCTTTTGCTTTCAAATCGTTAATGATTTCATTCACTTCCGATTCACTGCGGGCGTTGTAAGCTAAAGTGATTCCCGAAAAGCCATGTCCTTCTGGAGAAGTCAACGCGTCTTCGGCCAATTTCTCGCGTGGATAAATTGCTAAGACGACGCCTCCAGCCTGAAAGAATGCAGTATCGTCCTGACTGGCGCTGGATGCTTTCCAGCCCAAAATCTCAGTATAGAATTGATACGACTTTTCGAAATCTCTTACACCAAGCGTGATTAAATGAAGGTGTTGATTCATCTTTGACTCCTTTAGGATAGATTATCCCATGGCGCGACCTGGTGTCCGTGCCTGCCCGCTTCGTGCAACGACCCGTGAATTGCCTCCGCTAAATCTGGGAGGATCTCTGCCGTTGCCGCGAGCAGGCCGAAGCATCCCGAGATCATCATGTCACCGAAAGGAGTAGCAAAATAGGGGACGATAGACGATTGACGATCAACCATGGTCTTTTGTCTTTCGTCTATCGTCCGAAACATCGAACGTCTCGGTCCTGTCACCACTACATCAAAATCAGCTTTCCCGAATTCAAATTTATCATGCGAATACATCAACGCGCCATGACCCATGTCGTTGAATACATCTTCATGTTTTAATGTGCTATCTGCCAACGCCCGCAACAATGACTCGAGTTTGACTAAATCGATCTCACCCGTGTGATGTTCAAAGACTCCCTCAATTCCCTTTTCTCCCAAACGGAACGCCAGCGTGTGGAAATTCCCCACATTGCAGATAATCTTCTGCCTGTGTTTCGCAACGTTGGGATCGAAGTCCGCACCCAAAACTGCGGCAGGCGCGGTATCCATCACCACCAGCGGACAAGGCAGTTTGTCCGTCGAATCCGCGACCGATTGCAGGCGGGTCATGATTTTGGGAATATCGGTTGAAAGATAGGCAAATGCAGAAAGAGAATTCGTTGCTCGAATTCGTTCATCCAGATAATCAAACCTGAATTGACGATCCGAAACTCCCGCAGGCGCATTGCCATGATCGAAGACCGCCACGGCGATTGCTTCCAAGTCGTTCAAAGAAATACCGTAATCCATAAAGGTCTTGGAGATTAATTCAAAATCAAAATCCTTCAACTCAAGACGTTCGACTTTTGATCCTTGGCTATTGCTCAAGGCGCGCTTTAGACCTTCTGCTTCATCCTCCGAAATGATCTTTATCCCCAACGCCTCCACTTTATCGAGTTCATCGTTCAAGGTCGTAGCAGCGTCCTGTGTCATATACACGGGAATCCCTGCGCGGGCAGCTTCTTCGATTGCCCAGGCTGAGGGACCGCCCCCCATTTGATGGCCTGCCAGCAGGATCGGGGTCCGCGTCTGGATGGCCTGTTTCACGCGGCGATGGACCATCATGGTGGGTGATGGAAGAATCAGCTTAAATCCGTTCTCGATGTCAACCCCGGAGTCATAAAGAAAAATATCCTGCGTGCCTGTGCCGATATCTACCGTTAAGATTTTCATGACTGATTTTTCACGATTTCATACTCTTTATCAAACTGTTCGGCAAGTTCTATGAACTCATGCCCCCAACCGCTACTTAAACTTACTTCCTGGATCGGACCTGTAGGAGCAAATAGGACTCTCATATCAGGAACTGAACCATTCTCTAATTCTATGATAATTGAATCGATTTCATAAATGGCTTGATTTTGATCTCTCCAGGACGACCATGAAAAATCATTGCCCTCCCGAGCAAGGAATGCCCTGGCTTCTCTCAAAATGGTGATCAGTTTATGTAACCGTGCCATACGAAAAATCAAAAAAGCCTTTGCATACTGCGGCAAGCGTGACCCAGGTGTTATATCTCAATCCCAAGCCATATGCGAATAAAGTAACCAACGATAAACGAGAATAACGCGACGCCAAGGCTCAAGCCCGCCATCTCAAGGAAGCGTGCACGGAATGGTTCACCTTTGGCAACTGAGATGTAATAGTTGAATACAGCGATAATAATCACGGCTGTCGTGAGCGCCCATGCCAGATCGAAGTAATAATTGTCGAATAGCAGATAAGGAAGGATGAGCAGGAAGACCGTTCCGATGTAAGCAATTCCCGTATAAATAGCGGCCCGAACCGGGTGTTTACCTGTATCCTCGGAACGCGTGGACAAATATTCAGAGGCGGCCATGGACATCGCGGCCGCGATGCCTGTGATCAAACCTGAAAGGGCAATCAACTTCACGTTCTGCAGGGCAAGCGTCAGTCCCGCGAGCGCACCGGTGAGTTCCACGAGCGCGTCGTTAAGGCCGAGTACCACCGATCCCGCATATTGCAGCCTCTCCTCGCTGAGCATCCCGATCAATTGTTCTTCATGTACATCCTCTTCATGTTGGAGTCTCTTGGCATCCGGGATGGTTGAAGCAATTTGTGCATAGTTATGCTGCGCTTCCTGTTCACCTTGCTCCATGAGCTTGATACCGAACGTATAGCCGAATATGCGGCTGATCAGGTAGTACCACCACACCTTGAACCAATCAGGCTGGATATCCTGCTGGCTATATCGTTTCCATTCGTTGTAGTGGCGGAGCTCATCCTGTGCGATCTTTTCCATGATCTGCGCGTTTTCAGGGGAGTTGACCTTTTTTGCCAGTCGGGTGTAGATATGATGTTCGGTGATCTCAGTACGTTGGAATCTCAAGACCTGTTCGCGGACACTTTCAGAAAGTTGCATCTCATTCTCCTTCAACTTGATATCTGTATTGTAAGCCATATTGAGTTTGGTTTTTGCTCGTACGTTAGTTTCGCTCTAACTGATATTTTGATCATCAAAGACCTCCAAAACAGGAAATTTTGGTCCTTGCTCCTGGAATGCTCCTTGTTTTTCCCTCCCATCATATGTTGTGTTTTTTGCCGAATTGCTGTATCATCTAGACAATCATCTACCAAGGCGGACATATGGAACGCAAAAACCGAAATCGTATTCTCTCCTCTCTCTTAGTGTTAATTTTGGTCTCACTCGCCTGTGCAACTGCTCAGTCTACTCCGACCAGCACACCGGAACCGTTGGTTACCAATACCGCTGTTCCAACCCATACGCCCAGACCATCGCCAACTCTCCGGCCGACGCAAACACCTGACCTGGCAGCCACACAGCAGGCAGAAGATTTGAACGCTGAAGTTCAGGCCTATTTTGACAAAGGTTACCTGAGTACCAATGACGGCAGGTTTACCGTGCTTGAGGATTTCAGTTACGATTGGGCACAGTTGGGTTGGTATAACTGGCTGCCGCTAGGGGAGTCAGCCAGCGACTTCTTTCTGAGCGGCCATTTCAAATGGGACTCTGCCTTTAAAAATTCAGATATTTCTGGCTGTGGTTTTATTTTTGCCTTACAGGAAAATAACGACCATTATGCCGTATTCCTGGATCGATCGAAAGTTTTCTTCCTCATCACAGATCAGGCGCTCGGCTATTCAAGACCTGTAGGAACTACCCGCGGGACAGGGCGCGTGAAATTCGATTACCCGGCGGAAGCTGATTTCACTCTGATTGTCAAAGGCAACTCTGCTTATGTGCTCGTGGATGGCGAAGTAGTTGGTGAGTATACCCTGGCGCAAAGCAGGCCTATGCAGGGCAACCTTGGCCTGACCGTGCTCTCAGGCACCAATCGGGATTATGGCACTCACTGTGAAATGACGGACCTTCGTCTCTGGCTTCCAAATGAATCTCCTAATGCAGTGGAGAAGTAAAAATTCTCTGTGATGGTTTGAAGGTCTCTGCCTTATGTGGAGACCGTGTTTCTTAATAGCACTTGAACCGGGACAATGCGGTTGTCTTATGTACATCCCCTTTTCAAATAAATGCAACCGGGTGTATTATACTTGCGATCAATTTGCCAGTCAAAAATCAGGAGCATTGCATGTCCAACCCTGCGCTGACGGAAGTGCTCGCCAGCTACGTACCAAAACTCATTCAAAATCGGATTATTGCGGATCCTTCACCAATCGAATCGCCTCTTGCTGAAGAAATTCAGGCTGCCATACTCTTTGCCGATATTTCGGGCTTTACTCTTCTCACGGAACGGCTGGCTGAAAAAGGTCCTACTGGGGTCGAGGCTCTCGCGCGTATCCTGAACGAATATTTCGGGCAATTGATAAACATCATCCATGATTATGGGGGAGATGTGGTGAAGTTCGCAGGCGACGCAGTGATCGCCGTTTGGCCTGTTGTTTCAAATAGCATCCCGGAAGAGGGCTCAGGGGCAACTGATCCCATTTCGAGGGCCGACCATTGGCAATGGACGATGCGAGCCGCTGAATGCGCCATCAAGATCCGTGAACGCCTCACCAATTATAAAGCTGAAGATGCGAATCTTTATCTCAAGCTTGCTGTAAGTACGGGCAGGATCAGTACAGCCCATGTAGGCGGGGTGTTCAACCGCTGGGAATTCCTGCTGACCGGCAATCCTCTCGTCGAGCTGGGCATCGCCAATAATCTGGCCAAAGCGGGTGATATTCTGATCACTCCCTCCGCCTGGAAATTGATCAGGAATGATTGTTATGCCTACCCGATCGAATTTGAACTGAAAGAGACCATTGCACAGGGCGGACGACTGGATGAGCTGAACAAACCCTCCTCTATTTTCACGTCAAGTAAGAAGCTGGACATCCCCGAAGGAGCAGAGAGTTCATTGCGGGCTTATATACCCGGGGCGATCATTAACCGTCTTACCGCCGGTCAGAGCAGCTGGATTGCGGAATTACGACGCGTGACCGTTCTCTTCATCAATCTGCCTGATCTGGATCAGGGCACGGAATTGGAAAGTGCTCAAAATATCGCGCGTTTGATCCAGCGTTCCGTTTATCGTTATGAGGGAAGCATCAACAAAATCAACGTGGATGACAAAGGCATTACGATTGTCGCCGCGCTGGGCCTGCCTCCTTTTGCTCATGAAGATGATCCTGCACGCGGCGTGCAGTCAGCGCTCATGATTCGCAAAGAATTGACCAACCTAAGAGTGCGCAGTTATATCGGCATTACAACCGGGCGCATTTTCTGCGGATCGATTGGAAATGATTCGCGCCGCGAATATACCATTATTGGGAAAGCCGTGAATCTTTCTGCGCGGTTAATGGGCGCAGCGGCCAATCAATTTATGCTGATTGACAAACACGGTATCCCGATCCTGTGCGACCGCATGACCTATGACAGCGCCAAGGATGTTATCCAATTCGAATCGCTTCCACCTCAGCAGGTAAAGGGTCGCGTTGAGCCGGTCGCGGTATTCCATCCGCTTGAGTCAAAGAAGAGCATTATCCGCCCCACGACGGAACTGATTGGCCGCATGGAAGAAAAAACAATGATGGCCAATGCCTTACAGGAGCTGGCACGCGGCGCGCAGCATCAGACGATCGTCCTTCAAGGCGAAGCAGGCATTGGCAAATCGCGCCTGTTCGAGGATCTTGTACGCCAGGCTGAGACCCTGCATGTAAAAATGTTTATTGGCGGGGGAGATGCTGTTGAGAAGAACAGCTCTTATCGTGCATGGCGACCGATTTTCAACCAGATCCTGGATATTGAAGAAGTCCTTGCGAATGCAGAACTTACTGAGACGGATCGCGATCTCATTCAGGCACGGGTTGTCGAAAAATTAACTGAAATTGATCCTGACCTGGCGCGTTATGCCCCTTTAATGGATGTACTCCTGCCCGTTCCAATGCCTGACAATGATTTGACTTCAGCCATGTCAGGCGAGATCCGCGCAGGCAACACGCGCGAATTATTGACCCGTTTGCTCGGTAAAGAGGCCAGGCAGGCGCCCCTTTTGATCGTAATGGAGGATCTGCACTGGTTCGACTCGGCTTCCTGGGCGTTGTTGGCTGATGTGCAACAAAAAGTTCGCCCTGTTCTCCTTGCTCTTAACACGCGTCCGTTGTCCGATCCGGTGCCCGTTCAGTTCAAGCAAATCACGGATACGTCCGATGTCAGGCTGGTCAAGCTGGAGGCTATGTTGCTCGATGATGTGGAAGCGCTTGTGTGTCAGCGTCTGGGGGTGAAATCCATCCCACCCATGATCGGCAGGTTGATCCGTGAAAAGTCTGAGGGGCATCCGTTCTTTGCGGAGGAACTGGCCTATGCTTTACGCGAGTCGGGGGTCCTGATCATTGAGGATCAGAAGTGCCGCATCTATTCGCGGTTTATGAATTTCGAGGATCTTACACTTCCGGATACGCTTCAAGCCGCCATTACGAATCGCATCGACAGTCTGGACCCATCCCAGCAACTGACGCTTAAAGTTGCCAGCGTTATTGGAAGGAGCTTTGCATTCCGGGTGCTCCACGCAGTTCATCCCATCGAATCTGATAAGGCCTCGCTCCGTGATTACATGGATACACTCACCCGCTTGAGTCTGACCCTGGTCGAATCTGAATCACCCGATCTTGCTTATATCTTCAAACATGCAGTCACCCAGGAAGTGGCCTATAACCTGATGCTCTTTTCACAACGTCGTCAGTTGCATCAGGTGGTGGCGGAATGGATCGAGCAAAGTAACCAGAAGAATATCGAACCCTTTTACGCTTTACTTGCCTATCACTGGGCACAGGCTGCCGAAGCGCCCGATGCCGTTCGCAATGTGCATGCGATCACAAAGGCTGTGGAATACCTTGAAAAGGCAGGCGAACAGGCAATGGAAAATCATGCCAACGCGGAAGCGATCCAGTTTTTTGACCAGGCCCTTGAGTGCGAAGCGAAATTGCCAAAACCCGAAGGCAAGCAGGCGCTTCGTAAACAGCAAATTCGAAGGGCGCACTGGCATAGCAGAGCAGGGTTGGCTCATTATGGAATTGGTTCCTTGCCCGATTGTGAGAAGCATGTGCGCGCAGCCCTGAGGATCTTAGGCAGTCCCATCCCCAACACCCGTGCTCAGTTTGCACTCGGCCTGATCCCGCAAATTGTTCGACAAGCATTTCACCGTTATTTCCCAGCTCGTTATATTGGGTCACTT
>DASWKT010000289.1:0-4003 GCA_036396515.1 Anaerolineales bacterium
TTACTCTGCGCATGGTTCGGGAACCGACCCCGGTGCTGATATTCAAAATATAGTATTTATCCTCCACTTGCATGGCATCGATCACTCGTATACGATGTCCATGAAACACTAATTCGAGGGCTTGATCGATTGCAAGCGGAATATCCAGGTTGCGGGCCAGGGCGTTCCAGGTGCCTGTAGGGATAACGGCAAGCGGTATCTGCGTGTCAACCAGCCCGCTTCCCACAGCAGCCACAGTTCCATCTCCTCCGGCTGCCAGGAAGAGTCCAAAGCCGTGTTGAACAGCTTCGCGAACGACCTGCCTGATATCGTCCCTTCCGTTGGTTTCAAAAATCTCAAAAGTAACATTATGTGCCTGCAACGCTGATTGGATTTTCTCGCGTTTTACATCTGGTTGCAGCGTACCTGAAACAGGATTGATGACAACGTAGGTTTTTGGCGGGTCCTCAAAATTTATTTGCATATACTCTTGATTGCTAAGACTGGACATTTGCATAATTAAAACCATATCCAGAGCACGTTTGCTCTTTCTGCAAGTAAGTCATTCGTATGACCTGTGAATGCGTCGTTTCAGATTCGCCAAAACGCCCGATACAAGTTAAAACGATGAATTCCCCCCATTGTTTCATTTTTCTGTCTGAAGCTCATCCATAATTCTCTCAGCGACCAAACGACCGGAGACCATGGCGGTGGGCATTCCTGTGCCTGGATGTGTGCTGGCCCCTACGAAATACAAGTTTTCGAAACGCGGATGCCGGTTGTGCGGCCTGAAGTAGGCCAATTGAGTCAACGTGTGAGAAAGCCCGTGCGTGGAACCTTTCACCAGGTTATAACGTTTGCGCCAGGAGAGCGGCGTGTAGTTCATCTCAAACTTGATATGCGATTCGATATCGGTGATGCCCAGAGTCGCAAGGCGGCGAAGAACATGCTGGCGCGCATCATCTCGCAACTTCGCCCAATCCTGCTTACCGTTTTCGCTCATGTGACCAACGGGAACAATCGCTATTAACGTATCCTGCCCGGGCGGGGCCATGGATGGGTCGAGGCGCGCCGGGGCGTGGACATAAAGGCTGGGGTTGCCGGGCAGGCCCAGATCCCGAATGATGCACTCAAAGTTTTCGCGGTAGTCACTTGCCAGGAAGAGAGTGTGAGGGGGAAGCATCTCATAGGTCTTATCCATTCCCCAGAAAAAACTGATGACGGAGCAGGAAAACTGCTTGCGGTCCAATTCCTGGGTCATGCCATCATGAGGCAGAAGGTTCTGATAGACGTATGGCAAATCGGCATTGGCCAGGACGATATCCGCATCCAGACGGCGACCATCGGCGAGATCGACTCCCCGAGCGTGCCTTGCGTTCACGTCGATCCGTTCAACGGATGAATTGAATATGAACTCCACGCCTGCCGCTCGCGCCAGCTTCATCAGCGCCCCTGCCACGCTATACATGCCGCCTTTGGGATAAAAGACGCCGTGAGCCAGCTCGGTGTACGACATCATCGAAAAGGTAGCGGGAGCTTCGAACGGGCTTAACCCCATATATACATCTTGAAACGTAAAAGCCGCTTTCAAGCGTGGGTCCTCAAAATAAGCCGACATGTTACGATAATGATTGACAAGCGGCTTCAGACGGAAGAGCAAAGACAGGTTGCTGAACGTGAAAAAATCAGACGCGGCGCGGAAATCGCGGTTGACCAGTTTTTCCATGCCAAGCTGGTAATGCTGCCCACCCTCCTTCATATAGCGCAAGAAGCCCTGAAAACTCCCCGGCTGCATGGATTCCAATTGCACCTGCATGGACTTTAGATCGGATGTGAGCGCCAGCTGGCTGCCATCATCGAAGACCAGATGGTAGGTTGGGTCAACACGCTGCAAATCCAAGGCATCGTGCATGGATGTACCCAGTGCGCGAAATTCTGCCTCATACAACAGAGGCATGATCAGTAAGGTTGGGCCCGTATCAAAATGATGGCCGTCGCGGCTCACGCGGTCGCAGCGGCCCCCGGGACGCGCGTTCTTCTCGATCACAGTAACGTGCAGGCCGCGCCGGGCAAGATGGGTCGCGGCAACAATCCCGCCAATCCCTGCGCCGATGACAATGACTGATGTAGGTTTCATAATTTATTGAATAGCCGGGTTCACATGGGTTAAGGCGAAACGCCCACCCCGCGCAAGTTGATCATGGATGAAAGCGCAAGCCAGCTCATTCGTAATCCACTTGCGAGACTTTTCCGTTCGTCGTATTGCGGGCGAAGGAAATAACCTTCGTTCTCAATCGTATTCAACAACCATTCGAAGCGGGCTGTATAGGCAAAGCCAGCCAGTCTACAGCGAGGGCTTTCAACCCGGTTCAAATATTCCCTGCCTGCCTCGAAATACTCGCGCGCCAGACCTACCCGGCTCCTGACCCAGGCGCGATACGCATCGCAGTGTACGTCATGTGGCCCGATGTGATGCGCCTCAAGCACTTCGCGCGGAATGTTGTAGTACCCGGCCTCCAAATCATCGTACGTATCCCTGAGCATGTGCGCGATATGCGCGGCCGAAACAGCGAGATGGCGCGTTCCATCGTGAGGCGAAAAACAACAGTGGCCGATGAAATAATGCATGGCCTCTGTGACTGCACTTGCCAGGCGACACGTGTACCCGTCCAGCTCGGCCTGTGAGATCAGCCTGCCGCGGCGCTCGGCATCAAAGGCCATCACAGCCATCATATTATGGAGATAGGATCGCAGGCCGCTGACTTTTTCCGTATCGCTGCGGACCAACTCGACCAGCATTTTTTCTTCAGGACTGACACCACGAGGCGACTCACCCTGATAGCAGCTCTCCAACATGGATTTCTGCCGCCGGATAAAAGCGCTTCGCTCGTAGCGTGAGGCTGTTTCCGCGTCGAGGACATCGTCTACCCAACGGAAATAGGCGTAGGCGCGATAGGCATCGGTGACCCGTTCACGGTCTGCCAGGAAGCGGATCGTGTAATAGGTCTGTTTGCTGGCGGCTTTCGTAATGGAAGGGGCCAGTCCCGGAGCAAAGTTTGTATTATGCATCACATACCTGTACGCAAAAGCACTCATTTTGTTTCCTCAATCTTCAATAAAGCCAAATGTGATCAAAAATTCGACATTTTCTATGATAAGGCATGCAAAAAAAAGACTCCCCTGCCGATGGAGCGGTCTTTACCCTAGCCAGGTGGACAGGTTCTGACCCCCTCCCGGCCTCCTTTCAGGGGTAGGTATTTCAAGTAGGCCAAGGTTCAGGAACAAAGCAACTCACAGGCAATTGTCTTTGGGCGATCAGAGCGGTAAGGATAAGGATCAAGCCGCGGTGAAAACAAGACAACAAGCGGGTGCCTGTTTTTCGTGGAGGTCGACGACGAGCAATGTGGTTTTTAGGTAAAGCCTCAAAGGAACTGGCAGGGAGATTGGCCTCGGCTTGGCCTCCCACACTCAGGATCCAAAGGGTTGCGACAGCAATGGCTAACCAGAAACGAGTTGCTCTTTCAGGATCAAGCATTCGAGTGTATTGCCATTGCCAGCCGGCACTCTTGAGGTATTTGAAGCCACACTCAATCCAAGCGCGAAGTCCATACCAACAGGGCGAGGCTTGTTCAGCCGGCAGGTCAGTGAGGATCAGCCAAGGCTCATCAAACCCATCTTCCCAGCGAACCAATAGGGTTGCCTGGATGGAATGGGTCTTGAAACAAGTCCCTGCTCCAGACCAAATACATCCAGGTTGCTGAAACGCTAGGTGCATAGCTCGAAATTCATTGCTATCCTTCAGGCGAAAGTAAAACCTACTATTAATCCGCAAAAAGGGATGCCACTTGCACTTTTGGATGGCCGCCCATAGCCAACTAGCATATAAACCACGATCTGCCATGACAAGCACTACCCAATCCTCTGGGATCACTCCTTGAAAATGGGAGAACAAATCCAGCCAAACCGCTTTCCAGGATCCCTTTTCAACGGCTGGCAGAACCCGCCAGGCGATGGGAATGGCACA
>DASWKT010000290.1:0-7480 GCA_036396515.1 Anaerolineales bacterium
GGACGCTTCGCAGTGCGTGTTTTCACGTGTGCCTGCGGCACAGTGCAGGCAGGCAGTTTACGTGGCTTGAGGTTGGTTCCGTCAAAGTGGCGTTGTCCCGTCCCGCCTGGTTGTCGACTGGCGAAGCCGTGTCGAGACACACCAGCGGGTATCCCGCTCGGGAAGAACACCCTCGGGGACGGTGACGCAAGCCGTTGGGCGGCTATAAGTCACGCAATCACACGGCACAAGGAGTTAGTAATGAGATTCGCCGTCTACCCTCGAACACCCAAACTGTGGCCTGAGCTCGAAGACCTCTTCGGCGAGCAGGGGCCTGTCAGCCGTTGCTGGTGTATGTATTGGCGCATTGGCAATGACTATCGCAAGAGGCCGCGCGATGCGAACAAGGCAGCGTTTTGTGAATTGGTAAAAAGCGGCCCACCTCCAGGCTTGCTCGCCTTTGATGGCGATGTGGCCGTGGGCTGGTGCCAGCTTACACCGCGCGATGTTTTGCCTTGGCTTGATCACACATGGCGACTCAAGCGCGTAGATGATGTGCCAGTCTGGTCACTCTCTTGCTTCTATGTGCGCAAGGGCTATCGCAAACGGGGTGTTACGTCTGCACTAATCGCTGCGGCCTTGGACGCTGCAAAGCGCGCCGGAGCGTCCGCACTCGAAGCCTATCCTCTTGATGCGAATTTGACGCCGAGCACATCGCATACTGGCTATGCCTCAACCTTCGCACGCGCAGGATTCAAGACTGTTGCCCGGCGCGTACCGCCTCGTCCGATTATGCGCTACGACTTCCAAAAGTCGGACGATGGGCCTCCCTCCCCAGACCCTAACACCCAGTCCAAATAGCAACATGGGTGTTGTGTCGCCGCCTAACATCGTGCACTTGACTGGTGGCATTCGCCCTGCTAAATTAAGCTGATTCTGACTTGAGCATTTACCACTATAATGAACATGAGCTAAACGCACCCATACGCCACAACGCAAACCGTTGGGCGGCACGTACTTGGCGCCAAGAGGCGCAAGCGCAGAAAAACAAAGGTCTCACGATGAGCGACGCATTCACAGTCCCTTTTCTTCCAGCCTCACTTACCTGGAAAAATCAACCTCTAGACAGCGCGAGCGATGTCGAGCGGCAAATCAGCATCAGGGCAGGCGCGGATACGGATTGGTTCAGCGATCCGGCTGGAACGCCTGCCAAACACACGGCCCCTGTTGCCCTGTTTTTACCCCCAGACCCAACCTTTCGCCTCCAAGCCAGAGTCACGGTGGAATTCGCGGCCATGTATGATGCTGGGGTGTTATTCGCTTACATACAGGATGATCTCTGGGCCAAGTTATGTTTCGAAAATTCGCCCCAGCACCAACCGATGATCGTTTCAGTGGTGACGCGGGGTGTATCCGATGATTGCAATTCAACGCAAATTGAGGCTCAGTCGGTTTATCTGCGCATTTATCGGCAGGGTGCCATTTTTGCTTTTCACTACTCACAGGACGCTCACTATTGGCATTTGGTGCGGTACTTCTCTTTGGGAAATCCTGGGCCACTTGGCGTCGGGTTTTCAGCCCAATCCCCGGCGGGTCAAGGTTGTAAAGTGATCTTTTCAGAGATCCAGTACATGCCAGGCGCATTATCTGATCTGCGGAATGGCGAGTAAGGGCCGCCCAACACTGTTGCAGCCGACGACGGTGCGCAGATGATGGAAAGGAGACCGTGTGATGGTACAACCGCAAGGACCTATCCTATCCGTGATGCTGGCTGTCGCCGATACGCCGACCGCTGTCGAGTGGTACAAGCGTGCACTCGGCGCGACGGTATTGTGGAGCCTGGGCTCAGTGGCCGGCTTAGAGATTTCTGGTGCGCCGTTTTTCGTGGGGGAACCGGCCAACAACGGTTGGGAAAGTCCCTCAAAGCTTGGGATCACATCTACACGGGTCGAGGTGTTCTGTGACGACCCTGACACAATGATCGCACGCGCCTTGGAAGAGGGTGCAGCGGGTAATCTTGACGATATCAAGGATCATCAGTCGCTTTGGGGAACCCATCGGCAGGGCGGGTTCACAGATCCGTTCGGGCACATCTGGCTCGTGGGCGACAGGTCGCCACTGAGTCGATACCCGCGCTAGCAGCAGTCCAGTCTGTCGCCGAGCTACACAGGCCGTAGCATACCATTTGCCTTCCAGCAAACCGCGCGGTTCGTTCGCTGCGCTTCGGCGGTGGGAGCGCTGCGCGTGCGGCACGCTTCCGGCAAGTATTTTCCATGCTCGAAAAGCCGCTTCGCAGACGCAAACAGTTGGGCAACCTACAATCTCCGTCTTACTTATAAAACAACAAAGAGGAATCATGTCAATTCGTATCAGTCTCGCAGGTGCAACTGGATGGGCCGGTTCAGCCCTGGCCCTCGCTATTGCCAAATCCAACGATATTACTCTTGTATCGGCCGTATCACGCACTCATGCCGGGCATATTCTGGGTGATGTGCTGGATGAACCACTTGTGGATTGCCCAGTTTATGCAACTGCGCAGGAAGCACTGGTGCATCCCTGTGATGTCTTTTTCGAGTTCACAAAACCAGATATCGCTAAATCCAATGTCCTGGCAGCATTACAACAGGGAGCGCACGTTGTTATTGGTACCTCGGGACTAACAGACGCAGATTATTCTGAAATTGCTACAGTCGCTGAACACCGCCGACTGGGAGTATTAGCAGTTGGTAATTTTGCACTCACCGTCGTCTTATTGCAGAAATTTTCCGAAATCGCAGCCAGATATATTCCCCAGTGGGAAATCATTGATTATGCCCATGATGACAAAAAAGACGCGCCAAGCGGAACAGCGCGCGAACTGGCTTATCGGCTGTCGAACATTCGCCCGTCAGAATTAACCATCTCATTGGAGCAAACTCTGGGCGTCGTAGAGACACGCGGCGCACGCCTGACAGGATCACAAATTCATTCCATCCGATTGCCTGGATATACAATTTCAGCGGAAATCATTTTTGGTATGCCCGACCAAAAACTCACAATTCGCCATGACTCAGGCAGTAGTGCCCAACCTTATGTGGATGGTGCTCTATTGGCAATTCGCAAGGTCAATACATTCGTTGGCCTGCGTCGTGGACTTGATAATGTTCTTGATTTGTAAAGTCAAAGGTTTGCGTATCCAACGTATTGGTATATTGTGTTCTTTTTGGTAGTTGCCAAAGATTAAGCGGTTGTCGATTGGCAAAGCCAGATAGAGACATTGCGTGTAAAAATCCTGTCATCCTGGCAGTGTTGTTGTTTCAGCCAGCGAACCGGGCGCTCCGTTAGGCTGCCCAACCAAGCGTCCAGTCCTATTGCTCCGCTTCGATGGGGGAGTGGGGATGGCTTTAGCATCAAAACGGAGACAGCAATTCGCGGTTTCCGTTTTCATTTTCTGGTCTATCCGCGGCACATGGTTAGTTTTATCGCAAAATGATACATTTGGAGTAGCGAACAAGTGTTCTGATATACTATAGTCCAGGTATGCTGAACGACACCCAGATTATCCAGGATTATTCTGACTGCATCGAGGACGTGATGCGGTATATCCGTGAGCACATCAGCGAACCGCTCGATCGGGAAATGCTGGCGGGAGTCGCCGGTTTCTCTGTACCCCATTTCCATCGCATCTTCACAGCTCGTGTCGGCGAGAGCGCCGCCAGCTACGTGCGACGTGTGCGGCTGGAACGCGCCGGGCGAAAACTGCGGATGGGTGCCGTGGACATTACCGAGGTTGCACTGGCTGCCGGCTATGATACGCATGCGGCCTTTAGCAAGGCGTTCAAACAGCACTTTGGTCTCAGTCCCAGTGAGTTTCGTCAGCTTGGCTGCCATGCAGCCACTCAACTTCTGAGGAAAGGATAAATTGACATGAAAATTAAACTGACCAGTGTATCTATAGAGGACTACGACAAAGCCTTGAAGTTTTATACGGAGGTTTTGGGCTTTGTGAAAAAGCGGGATATTCCACTGGGAGAAGGCGCCCGCTGGATAACTGTCGTCTCACCCGAAGATCCAGACGGCACCGAGTTACTGCTTGAACCCAATGCCGATTACCCTGCCATGAAGGCGCTCAGGGAAGCTCTTCTCAAGGATGGGATACCGTTCACAGCCTTCCAGGTTGATGACGTTCAACAGGAGTATGACCGAATGAGAAACCTGGGCGTGGAGTTTACGATGGAACCAACAAACATGGGAATGACAAGCGCGGCGGTATTCAATGATACGTGCGGCAACCTGATACAGATCTATCAGGTCAATAACGCCTGACAAAGAGCAGGAATCAAGAACCGAGACAACATGATTTTGTCGCCGTTTTCATCTTATTATGTCATGCTGAGCACAGCAAAGCATCTCTAGCAAGGCGATCGAGACTCTCACCTGCACTTGCATGCAGGTGCAAGTGTCGGACGCAGCGAACGCTCCCTCAGGGTGATATGCCCTACTAGAACAATTTCAATACCGCGCCACTTGCCCAGGCAAACAGAAATTGTGGCCGGAGGCCCACAACAAATGTAAGCAAAGCAGGGATGATAAGACAAGACATTCGACTTGAATACGTCTACGATCATTGATCCCCAATCAGTTTTGAATATTTCTCGTAAAACGTGTTCGTGAACAAACTGTCGGGGTCATACGCCTCTTTGGCTTCGAAGAACGCCTCAATTTCAGGGTAAGAACGCTTAAGTTGTTCGGGCGTGTAAAGTAATTGATAAGGCAGGTAAAAACGACCCTCCAGACTTGTAGTCAAGTCAATTAATGCACGCGTAATCTTACCCATTTTTTCGTTACCTTCAGTCGTAGCCGTCTGATTGATGTACAACACGATCGAATACATCTCTGTGGGCGCGTAGTTCAGAAAATTGGGTTCAGGATGGACGACGCGCACGGAGGCATTAAGTAGTTTCACACCATTCTCCTGCACCACCTTGCGCAGACCATCCACAAACGCAACAAACTGAGCGCGCGGGATGAAGTACTCATGCAGGATATCAGTATCGTTCTTGAGATTATTACGCAGATATCTACCCGACTCATGCGTCAGATCATTGCGTGAGACCAGGCACACCTCACCATCTTTCAGAGCCTGATTACGGGTGACAGTGCATGCCTTCGTGAGGGGTCCAATGTATTTTTCCACAAACCATTTCATCGTCATGGGAATATCACCCTTCTTTGAAAGATTGAGCACAAAACGGATCCCTCGGGTGTTGGACTCTTCCTGGAGGGGTGGGATAACAGCGTCTGGAGCAAGTACCTGTGTATAGGTATACAGGATCATTTCCTGCAACAATGATTCTTTTGCAGTGGATAAATGTCCGTAGAACAAGCCAAGCGCCGGGTCAGACAATAATTCATTTTCAGAAATTTCGGGGAATTCCGTATAATCAGTATATCGGTAGCCGGTCTCGTACACTACATTTTCTGTTACTTCAAGTTCAACATCTAAAATAACACCGAAAAGTCCATAACCGCCTACCACAAGGTCAAATAACTCTGAATTTTCTGTTCGGCTCGCACGCACAATCGTTCCATCGGATAACATCACACGCATGGAATGGATCGTGCTGCCCACAGAACCAGCCTTATGATCCATACCATGCGCATTGACTGAGATAGAGCCGCCCAGAGTGAAAATATCCCTGGACTGCATGGCTTTGACGGCCAATTTTGGATGGAGGAAGTTCTGAATATCGTGCCAAGTCGCTCCACTTTGGACTGTGAGCACCTTATCGGCTTCATTGAGCGACATCTGATTGAATTTTGTCATGTCAAGCACGAGAGCGTTCCTAAAAAATGCCTGTCCACCCATGCTATGTCGCGCTCCCGCCATGGATACTTTGATCTTATTTTCTTTTGCAAACTCCAGGGCATTCTTTATATCATCAATATTTGTAACCTGAACAATTCCATAGATAGAGGTCCGGTCGAGGCAGCTCGCATCGTTGATCGTTCCACCCCTTTGCTTCCATTTCAGCAGATCGCTCTGGGATAATGGAGCAATCTGCACATTGATTTGGGCATCCTCCGAGACAGTGGCATCCGCAAAAACAGGTGGGCAATCCTTTTCGCCTGTTGGATCGGCAGAAAGCATGTTCACTTCATAGCCCATAGCAGTAAGCGCGGAAGCTACAGCAACCGAGAGCGCCAGTTTTTTCTTATTTATGGGTTTGCTTTGTTTTGGATTCATGTTTTCTCTGCTCCATACCCGTAAATATACAAGTCCCATCCTGCCTGTTTGTCTGATTTTAGGTTGCAGGGCTGTCGATGTCAAGCATAAAAATCTCCCGCAGTAAAAACCTGCGGGAGATTCAGAAGATTAACTTTATAAGGCTTAGAATAACTTCAACACCGCGCTGCTCGCCCAGGCAAACAGGAACTGTGGCACGAGGCTGATGACCACCGTCGCGACTGCCGTAACAGTCGTGGTGAGGTCTAGGAAGGACTCGCGTTCGGCCTCGGGTTCGCCATCTCTCATATACATCGTCACCACGACGCGCAAATAGTAGTATGCGGAAACAAGTGATGTTAGCACACCGATAATGGCGAGACCATAGAAGCCGCCATCAATCACTGCGCGGAACAGATAAATCTTGCCAACCAATCCAACGGTGGGTGGCAGGCCGATCAACGAGAGCATGAAGACCGTCATCGCGGCCGCGAGCGCAGGATGTTTACGCGCAAGACCGGCGTAGTCGGCAATTTCCAATCCCCTCCCCTCGGATTTTTCAAGGGCGATGACCACGCCCCATGCGCCGAAGTTGGTCACAGCATAGGCAACAAGATAGAAGAGGCCCGCGGCGATGGAAACAGGGCCAACGTCAGGGTTGCCATAAGGGACAAACGCCATAAGGATATATCCCGCATGCGCGATGCTGGAGTAAGCCAACAGTCGTTTGATATTGGTCTGCGCGATGGCGATCACGTTGCCGAGGATCATGGTCAGCGCGGCCAGGGCCCAGAATATCCCTGTCATATCGGTCGCAAGTGAGGGGAAAGCGGTTGCAAATACGCGAAGCAACGCAGCGAACCCTGCGATTTTCGCGCCTGAGGACATGAAGGCTGTCACCGCAGAAGGTGCGCCCTGATAGACATCAGGAGTCCACATATGGAAGGGCACCACCGCGACCTTGAAACCAAGTCCGACAAGGATGAGAGCCGCACCGATGGATAGAAGCAGACCTGAAGTGTTGGGGGTCGCGGCGTTCTGTATAATCTCAAAAATGGAGGTTGTTCCTGCCGCACCGAAGACCAGTGCAGTCCCATACACGATAAAGCCCGTTGCGAATGCGCCGAGCAGGAAGTATTTGAGTCCCGCTTCCTCCGATTCAACCTTCGGACGCGCGAACGCGGCGAGAACATAAAGCGGGATGGAGAGGAGTTCTAAGGCAAGAAAGACCACAATGAGGTCGGCGGCCTGCGCCATGAGCATCATGCCTGTGACGCTGAATAGCATCAATGTGTA
>DASWKT010000291.1:0-16088 GCA_036396515.1 Anaerolineales bacterium
GATTGTCCATTCTGTGGCCGTTCGTATGTGCCTGCCGATGAGAATTATGCCTGTCCCGCCTGCGGCGCGGCGACACCGAAGGAGTTGATCGAGGAATCGCAGGCTCCGAGAGACCGCTCTGCATAGAAACGTCCCGAAGGCGGCGCCGTGGCGCCATGGCGACATTTCTTGAAAAAAAGTTGAGTTACTCAAATCAAACCTTCGGGATGCTCGGTAACATCACTTACAATAAAATACGTCTCGCAGGCCTGTCCTGAGCGACACTCGATTTGCTAAGCAAATCGCCTGGCGCACACCCCCTGGCACCGCCCGCCAGGGCAGGTGTGCCCCGGGCGTGGTCTCCGACCATGCCGGAGAGTACAAGTTAGCGAAGGATCTCGTGCCTGTGGGACTATGTTTTAATGGATTATCCAGATTATTCTTATCCACCCGGCTTATTCGCGACAGTTGCTCGCGATATTCTTCTTTTGCGGCATCGAAGTTTTCGTGAGGATGCAAAAGCTTGCATTGAAAAAATCAATCCACCCTTACGAGTTTTGGGGAAAAAAAATATCCCTCAGCATGGGCCCTGTATCGTTACTATGAATCATTATCATCGCGCCGGGTTTGGGGCACAGTGGCTGGCGCTTGCCATTGCCGCCTCAGTCCCTGCGGATATGCACTGGGTGATGACAGGTGAATTCACGTATCCTGGAAAATGGTATGAGTTATTCGGTGCGATGGGTTCACGAATCCTGCTGAAGCGCATCGCACATGTCTACGGCTTTACCAGCATGGCACCCATGCCGCCGCGTCCAAAGGATGTGGAAGTGCGCGCCGCAGCTGTGCGTGCAGTGTTGGAATACGTGAGACATGCAAAAGATCCAATCCTGGGTCTCGCGCCTGAAGGCTACGATACCTCTGATGGGAAGTTAGTGCGCCCAGCTACCGGCTTGGGAAGATTTGGCTTGTTATTATCCAGAGCAGGGTTGAAGTTTATCCCTGTCGGCGTGTATGAAGCAGATGGAGTCTTTCATCTTCATTTTGGCGAAGCCTATGAATTGAGCATCAGGCGCGACGTATCCGCCGATAAAAGAGATGATCAAGCAGTACAAATCATTATGAAAAACATTGCACGGCTTTTGCCCTTACAGCTCAGAGGAGAATTCGTTGAGGAAACTTAACCTTCCACAGCTGCTTGTCCTCAATGCCTATTGGGTTGGACTTTCATTCATGTGGAACACACTGCATCCCATCCTGCTTCCGGCAGTCTTGCTGAATTACGTTCCCGATGCAAAAAAGAATACCTATCTTGGCCTGCTTACATTTGTTGGTCTTGTGATCGCCATGGTAGTTCAGCCTTTATCAGGTGCCCTCTCAGATGGATGGAAATCACGCTTTGGGCGCCGACGTCCATTGATCGTATTCGGGACTTTGTTTGATTTCCTGTTTCTATCTGTGCTGGCATGGGCAGGCGGTTTGGCGTGGTTATTCATTGGATACATCGGTCTGCAATTCAGTTCGAATATTGCGCATGGTCCTATGCAGGGACTCTTGCCTGACCGTGTTCCACAGACTCAGCTGGGAGTCGCTTCCTCCTTGAAGACCTTCATGGATATGCTGTCCCTGATCATTGCTTCGCTTCTCGCGGGGCGATTGCTGAATCCCGTTACCAGGGATCCCACTCCCATTATGCTGGTCGTGATGGGCCTGCTGGCGGTTTGCGCGGTGATCACGATCTTTGGCGTTAGGGAAGAACCAGCACGGGAGGATGAGCGAACAGAGTGGAAATCTCTGCTGGGTCAATTCCGAATCGATTTCCGCGAGAATTCTTCCTACTGGTGGCTGATCGCAGAACGCGCCTTGTTTATTCTTGGCATCTACGGATTGCAAGCCTTCGCCCAATATTATTTACAGGATGTTCTTCAAGTCCCTGACCCGCCCAAACAGACCGGTGACTTACTGGCTGCGCTAACAATTTCTCTGGTCGTTCTTGTCCTCATCGGCGGCTGGTTGACCGACAAACACGGCGCAAAGCGGATCCTTTACATTGGGACCTTCATTGCGTCAGGCGGAATGTTCCTGATGCTTTTTGCTAAAGACATGCGCGGTTTGATGGTTTTTGGCAGCGTCCTCGGTGCAGGGATTGGTCTGTTTCTCACTTCCAACTGGGCTCTGGCGAACACGCTCGTGCCTCAGGGAGAAGCTGGCAAGTATTTGGGACTCACAAACCTGGCTACAGCTGGTTCTGGGGCCTTGGCGCGTCTCGAAGGCCCCGCACTGGATTGGTTGAATGCCGCCTGGCCTGGTACATGGGTAGGTTACAAAGGGTTATTTATCTTTGGCGGGTTGTGTATTCTTTTGAGCGTATTTTTGCTTCGAAAGATCGATGTAAAATCCGGGAGTGTCAAAAATCGAAAACCATGTCATTCTGAGTGAGCGACACTTGCATGATTTGCTTAGCAAATCACACGCAAGCGCAGGTGTAGCGAGCGAAGAAGCCCCGCTGATTTGAGCCAACAAGCTCAGATCACTGGAAGACCCTTCGCTTGGTTTCCACGCTCACCTGGACTGTACAGAACGCAGTGCGGCGCAAGTGTGCGTCTCGACCAGCGCTCAGGATGACAAATGAGGTGCATCATGAAACTCATGTACATCAACGGGCAGTTCACCAAGGGCCACGCGAAAGAGGAGATCGAAGTCACGAATCCTGCTACGGAGGAGCGGCTTGATACTGTCCCGCGCGGGACGATCGAGGATGTGGAATCAGCCGTATCGTCCGGAAAGGAGGCGTTCAAGTTCTGGCGAAAGATGGGCACAAATGAACGGACAAGTCTCCTGCATGAGGTCGCCTCCAAAGTGCGGAGTCACCGGGAAGAGATCGTTCATCTATTGACACTGGAAGAAGGAAAGCCGATCCCAGAGAATGACGAAGAGTTGGAGTGGGTGGCAAATACGTTTGATTACTATGCCGAGTTGGGACGGCATGATCGCGGGCGAGTGATCCCGCCGGGAGAGTCATCGCAATTCAACTTTATTTTGAAAGAGCCTTATGGTGTGGTGGGATGCATCGTGCCGTGGAATTATCCGTTGTTGCTCATGGCATGGAAAGTTGCGCCCGCGCTCGCGGCGGGGAATACGGTGATTATCAAGCCGAGCGAGATGACGCCGCTGACTGCACTGTATATGGCGGAACATTGCTTTGACAATTTGCCTGCGGGTGTGGTCAATGTGATAACGGGCTTTGGCACGGAGACAGGTGAGCCGTTGGTGAAACATCCCAATGTGCCTGTGATCGCGTTCACTGGAAGTTTGGCAACGGGTCAACGCATCGCCTCTCATGCCGCGCCGATGATGAAGAAACTGCATCTGGAACTCGGCGGCAAGGACGCGACCGTGATTGCCGAAGATGCTGACCCGGAACTCGCCGCGAAGGCTGTAGCGTATGCCGCGCTGATCAACGCAGGGCAGGTCTGCACAAGTACGGAACGCGTCTATATTCCAAAGTCAAAGGCAAAGCAATTTACCGAAGCGATTGTCGAGCATGTGAAATCCCTGCGATTGGGGTCGGGATTGGAACCCTCAACCGACATGGGACCGATGATCGGTGATTCATATCGCACAAAATTCGAATCACATGTGGAAGACGCGCGTGTGCGCGGCGCAAAGGTTTTGACCGGTGGCCAGCGACCAAAGGATTTCGCAAAAGGCTGGTTCTACGAACCGACCGTCTTGACCGGGGTTGACCACACCATGCTCATCATGCGTGAAGAGACGTTTGGTCCCGCCGTGCCGCTGATGGAATACACAGCGTTTGAAGAAGCAATTAACCTGGTGAACGATTCTCAGTATGGTTTGGGCGCGGTTTTGCTTTCGGAAGATCCAAAGAAGATCAAGACCTTCTTCGAAGATGTCAAAGCAGGTACGATCTGGATCAATGACCCGCTGACCGATAATTACGCGGGTCCATTTGGCGGGATGAAGTATTCAGGCGGCGCGCGTGAGCTCGGTATCGAAGGTTTGGATGAATTCCGCGAGACCAAGCACGTGCACTGGGATTTCAATATAGAGGATAAGTCGTACTGGTATCCGTATGGGAGGGAGTAAAGATCACGCCTGGAAGCCCCGGCAGCACCCGTGAATTGCTACACTCCCTGGCGCCGCCCATGATCTGCTTAGCAGATCAGGCAGGCATGCAGATCAGCCACCTGCTCTTGTAAGTTCGGAAGCAATATACTATGAACGACGGATACGATGGCCCGCTATGAAGCCCAGGAGACCGGCAAGGACGATCCCGGCGATCGCGAACAGCCCTGATGCCAGCTTGACAGCATCGTTGATTGGCTGCAGATCTGAAAAGTTGGCCGTAGTAAGCACGCTAAACGCGTAAAGAAAATAGTGATAGTACCAGAACCAGAATCTGTGCCAAGCTGATGGTAGCGCGGAGTAATGGCGATAGAGATCCTCGCTCCATACAATTCCACCCATGCCTGAGAGTAGAAGAGGAGTGATGATAAAAAGCAGAGCGGCCATCCAGCCTGCTACCCTCCAGACGCTCTGTCCATAATCACACAGCCACTCTACCAGCGTGTCACTGAAGAACTTGAAGTAACTGGTCGTTGCTTCTCGCCATTTACGCTTGGCAAGCGCAGACCGCCCTGCTTGCCTGGCTTCAAGTTTCTCCATCTGTCTTTCCTTGCGGTAAGCCCAACTGGCAGTCTCGTAATCTCCCAAATCGTCGAAATTTTTCCTGAGGGAAATATACCCACGTTTTGCAGCAGCATAATCGCCATCCCGCTCTTCAGGGATCCCGTCGCCAAGCCGCTCTCGCCTCATTCTGGTTCTATCCAGCCAGGCCCCGCTGAGGTCGACGTTAGTCATATTCCTTACATTGGATAGATCAACACCTTGGAGCTTTGCCTCTCTGAAGTTGACATCCTGGAGATTAGCGTTCCTAAGATCAGCGCCCTGAAGATCGGCGAGCCCAAGGTCAGCGCCCTGGAGATTGGTTTCCCCAAGCTGAGCATGCTGGAGATTGGCTTTCGCAAGGTTGGCGCCTTTAAGGTCAGCAAGCCTCAGATCGGCGTCCTGGAGATTGGCAAGCCTAAGGTCGGCACCCTGGAGATTGGCAAACATAAGGTTGGCACCCTCGAGGTCGGCAAGCCTAAGGTCCGCGTGCTGGAGGTTTGCCAGATGAAGATTAGCACCTGTACTGCCAATCCACCCACGAAGGTACCACCACGGCGGATTTTGAAGCCTTGATTTTTTTCTTTTCTTGTCAATTGTTTCCCAACCGAGATTGATTTTAGTAAGATTGGCCTTCTGCCCGTTGTGATTTGGCAACACGAGCTTGTGTTCGGGGTGTTCTTCAATCAACCGAAGCACGATGTCAGTTTTTTCCTCCCGCGTTGCCATCTCCAGGCGTTCGTAGACCTCACGCCAGCTTTCGTCCTCCCGGTTATGCCAGCGGCAATAGGTTTGACCACTTTTCAGAATTTTTGGACACGGCTCGCCATTGCTTAGTTTTCCCTGACAGGTAACCATCTCGCAGCCCCTTTCTGACTTTTTAGGTCAAGATTGCACTTAATTTCTGATAGCTATACTATACAGAGAAGGCCATAAAAAAGCAATAGGGTAACGACAAAAAACATGGCTCACGCATTAATTTCCTTTTATGTGATGGAAGTTTAGGCTTAGGCCGAGTTATGTTTCACCCTAGCTGAGGCTTGAGTTGTTGCTCCGGGGCCGTTGGCCCGGATAAGCTCCAGTCTTTGCCTGCGGGTGGACGGCAAAAATGCCGGTCCAGCGATAGCAAGTATGGTTCGTTCCGGGAGGCAGGGCGCGTGAGCTCGGTATCGAAGGTTTGGATGAATTCTGCGAGACCAAGCACGCGCACTGGGATTTCAATCTCGAGGGGACTGCTAGAGAAAAAGGGGGACGTCTCTCACGTATCTGTCTTAGACGCGATCTCGATGAACGAAAACTTTCCTAATTGCTTCTGGCTGCAAAGCGTCGACGAAAAGTCAAATCTGGATTGCAATCAATATTATTGATCTCTCGGCTTTAAGCGTCCGGTCAAATCTCGCAACTGCACGAACGAAATGGGTTTAATCATTACAAAGTCTGCCTGATCGCTATAAGCCTCGCTCATGCGCGCGTCTGCAGTGGTAAGGATGATCATTGTGTTGGCGAAACGCTCATCTTGTTTGATCTTAGTCAGAAGTTCTCCGCCGGAGACATGTGGTAGGTGCATATCCAGCAGAATCAAAAAAGGCGCGGGTCCGTTTCTGAGTCTTTCCTGCGCAATCTTTCCATCGGCGAGGTGTTCTACTTCATATCCAACCCCGCGCAAAGCCTCTGCAAAGATGTTGGCAAGATCTTCATCGTCCTCAATAATTAAAGCCAGTTCGCTCACGTGATCAACTCCTTTTTGCAGTGACTTTTTCTGGAAGGACGAGGGGCAGCGTGATCATAAATGTGGTGCCCTCGCCTTGTATACTTTGTGCTTCTATCTGCCCATTCATCATGTTGACCAGTTGTTTGACGATGGATAGCCCCAGCCCAATCCCCCCATGAACGCGTGTCGCCGCACCATCCACTTGTCGGAATGTATCGAAAATGTGGGGCAGTTCAGATTCAGGGATTCCAGTCCCTGTATCCGATACTACGATCCCCCACTTGTTTTCATCGGAATGGAACATTCTCACACGGATGGAGCCCTGGTCTGTGAATTTGATCGCATTATTCACAAGGTTTACAAGGATCTGTTGCAAGCGCGCCGCGTCACCGTTTAACGTCTCGGGGAGATTTGGATCAATTTCACTTGTCAACCTGATATTTTTGTCCGCTGCGGTTTTATCCAGTAGGTCATGCAGGGCCTCGAGCAGTTCGGCAGGTCTAACCGGACCCATTTGAATGGTCAATTTACCCGCCTCCATTTGAGCCTGATCCAGCAGGTCATTGATCAACCCGAGCAGGCGTTTTGTATTTTTCATGATGCGCTCTGCCATATTAACCTGCTTCCCGTTCATCGGTCCATATACGGATTCTTTGAACATCTCTGTATAACCGAGAATGGCGTTGAGTGGTGTGCGTAGCTCGTGAGAAACAATGGCGACAAAGGTGCTTTTTAGTTTTTCCACTTCTGCCTCTCGCGTGAAATCGCGGAAGACTGCCACGGTACCAATATTAACGTTGGTATCATTACGCATATCATAAACCTGTGCGGCGCTCACGGACAGGGTTCTCCCATTCCATTCAATCCGGAAACTTGGAGGTTGGGTTTCATGTTCCATCATGGCATACAGCAGGCCGCGGCTGTGTGGAGAGAGATTGGTAGACCCTTCGATAAGCTCGCGGAAGTTTTTATCCACGACCTGCTCAAGCGGTATTTCAAGCATGCTTCTAACGGCCGGGTTTGCAAGTGTGGCATTCCAATTCCTGTCGAATACGATCACACCATCTGCAATGGAATTCAAAATCGCCTGGTTACGCCCTGCTTCAAGGCGTTCACGCGCGAGGGATTCGGCCAGGGCGCGAGTTCGTTCCGTTACAATATTATCGAGGTTGGTATTGATCACACGAAGATCGCGGAGGGCTTGTTCAAGACTGCGGGCAGAGAGCCATGAGACCAAAGCGATCATGAAAAACCCAATAATTGCAGGCGTATTGGGGGTTTGGCCTATTGACAAAGAAATGAAAAAAATAATGCCGCTGCTCAAAGTACTGAAAACAAAGCTGAACCAAGGGGCAAGTAATATGCTTGCCATAATGATTGGAATGGTGAAAGTAAACAAGCTTCGACCGCCGGATACCTGTTCAGGTGTGTCGCTAAATGTAAAAACAACGGTTAAGAAGATCAGGAAAATAGTTGCTGCTACTCGTCCTGACCAGAAAATGTTAATCAAATAGATGATCAGCACCCCCAGAATTGTGACAATGCTGACTATAATTATTAATTTTGCCCATTCCCACAAAAAAAACGGAGCAAGAGATATTGCCAGAGCAACAAGAGACAACACTGCAAGACCCACTAACAGAATATTGAGAATCCTTCTCCGACGCGTGTCATCCGGGTCGACAGAGGAGACTGTAAGAAAGCGGTTTAGAAACCTCATGATAGATGCCTCATTGTTTTGCCGAGTTTTCAGCGGGCAGGTTTAAGAAATTTTCGCGCTCCATGTGTTCAATGAATGGAAAACATTTAGTTTTTCTGGGTATTTCTAAAAGCAACGAGCATATCTATTGTTTGTAGATACTCCATCCAGCCAGGGTAAATTGCAAAATCATCCTTGTTAAAAACCTCATCTGGATAGGTTGTCTTTACTCTAAGGAAGTTAAATAATGCACGTTGCTCTCTGGTCGTTGTTTCTACTTCGGCCAACGCCCTGGGATGCTGAAAGTGATATTGTTTCGCGGTGATTTGTGCTGACATTTCCTTAATCCGTTGGTTGGCGTTCTCAGACAAAACCTCGCACTGCTTATCCAGAAAATTGCATAAGCGAGCACATTCTTGTTGCGGATTTCGAATCAATTGGTCGTAGGCGATAAAAAGTTTGCGCCGGCTACTTTCAGTAAAAGCAAGCACATTCAGCATACAAAACTGCCAGTAGGCAAACCCTGCAGAAAGTGGGACCTCGTCAGGTTCAAATCCTTCCATTTTTGCGGCGGATAGGATTGTTTCAACAGGGTGACGCACTGGAATGACATAAATCACATCTCCCCAAATATTCGACCAAAAAGGTAATACCAGGGGCAAACGCGGATCCTTCCAAACCCAGGCAATTGCCTGATCTTCCTTCGCCTCACTGTCCATTGCGTCAAGAATCTGTAAAGCCCGTTCCTTAAGAATGGAATCCTGGGCTTTCTCAACCAATTGGTTGGCAGGGGTTGGCACGCGGCTGTTGTTGTTCAATAGTTCATCATTGAGTTTTTGCAGTGCGAGATGTTCCAGATAACCATATTCATCCTCGAAGATATCATCCTCGCGCCCAGCATACGCGCCCCAACGATGGATGAGCTCAGCAGTAAGGGATGTCCCGCTGCGATAAATTCCTGAAACAATAATCCGGTTTGGCATTATTTTTGATCTCCGAATCTCTTTCCTTGGCACGCCGTCACTGCACGGGATACTTTAGTTTGACCACTGTAATATCTTTTGCAGATATGGATTTACGGCGGTGAAAGCGAGAGAACCGTTATCTTCGAATGAAAAACCCAGGCGCTGTTTCACATCGTAAGCGCCACTGCCCCAACGCAGTAAGCGAACTTTGTGTTCAAAAGCCAATTTCAGGGTTTCATAGAGGAGCGTAAAGTAAACGTAAGGTATATTTTCAGCAAGACCCAGCATACTGGTCATTTGTGAGTCGTTATCTTCCAATACCAAGCCGCATCCAACGAGCTTTTTGTCGGTGGAGGCCGTTAGAAACGAACCGTTGACCATTTCCATGTGCTCAAGCATGTGGCGCGCCCAGGGATTGGGAAGGGCCCCATGACTACGCTCAACGTTGCGGATGAGAGGCAGGGCCTCATCAATATTTTCCGCGAGCACCTGGCGGTCAATTTTTATGCCCAGTTTTTCTGCCTCGCGCAGGACGCGCTTGTAATGCTGGCGATCCTTCTTGCGGCCGGATGCCATGTATTCATCCATGCTGGCCCAGCGATTTTCCATGCTCGTTCCTGGGTCTGGAGTAGACATTACCAAAAAATGACGTGGCCAATCCCGGGTATTCGCCTGACTCAGATAGTCAAATATAACAAAGGAAGCTCTCTGCTGGCTGGCAACTATGAGTGAAGCCTTGGCAAACTCAGAAAGGATTTCGGGTCGCCTGGTCTCATCCGCAAGAACCAATCCAGTTGTGTAGGCTAAGGGTGACCGGCAAATCAAAAGCGGCCAGCGTTTAAGCATTGCCACCGCTACCCTCCTCAGCGGGCCAAGCATTTTAGGGACTGGTTCATTTCGCACCAGCCACAGGCTGGCTCGTGCAATTAACGTGTCATCGGCGTAAGCCAGCAGATAAATGGGTCGGCAATCTGACATGACCTGTTCGCCAAAAACATACCATCGATGGCTTTGGAACGGTTTTCTGTCGCTGAGTTGATTCCAGGCCCCTGCATCAATCTCATGGACGCTGAAGGCTGTTCTAACACTAAAATTAGACATGTGAACGATGAACTTTATTATGTTGAGCTTGTCATTAAACTTTACAAAGCAAAAGATTCTTGTACCATTGATCCATCTTGCAACCGTCTATCTGGTCTTACAGTAAGCAAGAACCTTGCGGTCCATGCTCATTCCGCAATTTCCTAACGATATTCAATTTTACTTGAACAAACAACCAGGATTTCATTACGAGTTCATATCTTGCAAAAATGTTAGGCAGCCTAGTCTGAACAGGGTCGCCGCAAAGTGGCTCCCAAGCGGTATCGTAGACGGTGCAAGCTCATTTCCATAAGATTATTGTGCCAGAGCCAACGCGCTGATTACGGCAGAGCGAATAACAAGGCGGGGGTTATACAGGCACTTGCCAATCCATAGAGGTGGGTAGGGTTGGTCCAGATGTTCCTGTAACCAACGTGCGCCATTTCTAAAAACAGCTTTGGGTATTCGGGCAACCTTCTCATTCCATGACCATAAAGCCTGCAGAGCATAGGCGGTTTCTTCGGCTGTAGGAATATAGGTGCCCCACGAGCCATTGGCATTCTGTGTCTTGAGAATCCACTCTACCGATTCTGCTACGAGATCATCTACAAACCCCGCGCAGGCAATAATTGCGTGTGCCGTAGGATAGTAACATGATGAATGCCACTTATCTACCCAAAAGTGGTGATCACCTTTAGCCCTCCTGAGAAACTGGATGATTTTTAGCACTGAGGAAGTTTTTTGATTTAAGCCTGCTTGCCTGAGCGCATGCAGAATGTGAATGTTGGCACTGATGGAGGGATTCACCTCAAGATCGAAACAGCGGAAGTGGTCTTTTTCCTCGTAGGCTAACACGCTTGCCAGGTCTTTCTCGATACCGAATCGTAACAAAGTGCTGTAGGTGATTACACTGTCATCACTGTCTTTTACAGAATAGTCTGTCGCAAAGCTCACGCCGCGCCGGGGTTCCCAGGCCCTCGAGAGAAAATCAATGTGTGGTTTGAGTTTTGCTGTCACTTCCAGGCCCGGGATCATTCCGAGATTCCAGAGTGACCATGCGATCTCGAAAACATCGAAAGGTGCTACGTTCGGCAATCCGCCATCGGGTTTTGCTGTGCTTCTTATGTATTTTAGTGATGCATCATCACCTTTTCTGATATATGTTGCAAAGTAAGCGGTCGCCGAAGGGCTTAATCCGACCGAGCCGTTGCTCTCCTGCAGGTTCCCAATATCCAACATGTGCTTTCCATCGGTGCCAGCCATCTCGGCGGAAAACGCAATGGTCACGTGCCGGCTGATCATATTGTCCTTCAGATAGGAGAGCTTCTTGGCGCGTTGTTTGGATAGACGCCCCAATATGCGATCTCCCTGCCTTTTGATGATTCCCAACTTTTCGGCCTCCGCGGCCAGAGTGGGAGCGATCATTTCAAAGCCGACAGTTGCTCCGTTTGGATCGGCTTGCAGTCCCAATGTTGCCCCGCTGACGATCCGCTCAAGGGCAAGTTTCCCATTATCGATTTGCACCTTGTCCTGCCCGCGCCGGCCGCGATAAGAGATGGCGATCATCGCGGCCAAGGTACAAAGCACGCGGTCATGATAGTACATTGGCGCTGGTGCACCCCATGACCCGTCTGGGAGTTGATTCTCTGCAAGCCAGGCTAAGGCATGACTGCTCAAGTCCCAATCGATCTCACCCAGGCGAGCCGCCCAGGCAGTATCGTAGGCCGTACTGCCCATATGACCCGGACCGATTTCATCAATAAGCTTTGTAATGCTGTCACTCATGTTTCGCCCACTATTTCAGGAATCCATAGATTGAATTTCAACCTTCCGACACCAAATGCATAATCCTGGTAGTTGCGATAGTAATCTCTCAACCAATTAAGTTCCTCCTGGTTCAGTGTAGTGTAATCAGGCTCTGGTGTGCGGCGGATATAAATGTGGTCATAGAGAATGGCACGCAATTGACGTTCGGTCATATAGGGTGACGGGCTTAAGGAGAAGTACAAGTCCTCCTCACCTGTGGAAAGCAATGGCATATCGAAAACGCTGAATTTATCGAAGCCGATGAACAGGCTCACGGGCGGCAGATCTTCGCCGTAATATTTTCTGATCAATGTTTCCTTATCCGGAACCGCACCGTGCGCCAGATAATGCTCTACTGAAAGTCGCGAAATCGTCTCGGTGACTTCATCTGCGAAGACGCCAAAAAACAAATGAAAACCTGAATTGTGCTTCGTGCTATCAGCAACCTCATATATGGATTTCAAGGCATATTCATAGGCTGTACCCGTCAGCACATCGCGGTAATCGCCATAAAAGCGGACTTTCACACCGTACTGCTCATAGAACGTGCGATAATTCTTGTCAGTGGCTGTGCGTACCAAACCGTCTATGCCGACGCGTTGGGTGTATTCATCCCCGCGCTGCATCAGTTCGCGTCCAAACACAGGAGCAAGGATTGTGTGAATGCCATGATCGAAAAGCATCGAGCACAGTTGGACATGGTTTTGGATCGCAGTGGTCATATAGGCTTCGAAGAAATCATCACCAATTTTGTCGCCATGTTCGAGCATGAACCAGCGCCGCGTCCCGTTGACGGGGAATGCACAGACTTTTTGCCCAGTGGCTTTTACGAGCGCGGCAACTTCGTGGGTCGGGAGCTGCAGGAAACGCTCAAAGGAGATCATCGGTCTCTCCAAAGGCGCGGCAGGAAGCGGGGAGTCCGCTGTGCATATTGTGCATAGCCAGGTAGTGTCCGCGCGAGCAAGCTCTCTTCCTGTTTTGCGGCGCGTGTGAAATCCCATAGGGTATAAAGCAAGGTCGCGAAAGTTGTGAGAGCAGGATTGATCAGGAAGAGTCCCGTTGCGATCCCGAAGAAGGATGTGATCACCGGGTGGAGTATGAATTGATACGGCCCCGTATCTATGACTTTATGTTCGGGCTGAACTTCCACGCGTTCAGCATAAAATTGTTGCAGATGCACGCGTGACCAAATATGCAAGACCAGTGCACTTGGTATTAACAATGCACCGCATATTTGAATAAATAATCCCCATACTGCCGTTGTACGAAAGCTAAGGACGGGGAACAGAACTGGTTGAAGAACAAGTACCGCAACCATGACAAAGATAAAGAACGTGAAATCCCAGGCCCTCCCCGAGCCGCTTGCCTGCCGTTGTCTGTCGTAACGACGAATGAGGGCAAAGTCCATCACATAAAAAAGGAAGACAGTCAGCAACGTTGCAACTGCCTGCGGGATCCCAAGAAGCATGATGACTTATTCCGCAGAGGCCAGTCGCTTTGGGGCGCGAGATGGGATGCCTGCTATCGATACCATGGCGTGATTCGTGTCTTCCAGATGCAATCCCAGCCTGCGTTTGATGTCATAGGTCCCACTGCCAAAGCGGACAAGCCTCACATTATGTTCAAACGCCTCTTGTAATGCTGTATATAATAAGAGGAAGTATCCTGATGGTACATCATCCTCCAGTCCGAGCGCGGTGGTCAACTGAAACCTGTTATCGCGTACCACTGCCCCGCAACCAACCAGCTTTTCATCTTTGTGTATTTCAAGCCAGGTGCCATCTATCATGGAGAAGTTTTCAAGCAAGCCGCGCATCCACGGGTTGGGCGCGGACCCTTGCCAGATCGAGACGTTCTTAATGAGTTTCAATGCGATTTCCACATCAGGAACCGTTTTGTGCTTGGTGAGGACAATTCCGTTCTTTTCTACTTCACGTAAACTGTTTTTGTAATCCTGGCGGTCCTTCTTATTAAGTGCTTTGAGATAGGACTCAAAGCTTTCCCACTCGAGGGGCATATATGTGCCGGGTTCCGAAACGGCGATTGGCTCAAACCCCTCGGGCCACGGATATCTTAGTTGTTCCGTGAGCAGGAAATCGAAAACGAGAAAAGAGCAGCGTTGCCGCTTGAATTGCTCCCGTGCAGTCTGTGCCAGAACAGTCAGTGCCTCATTGCGCAGTGGCTCGCCGGGTAACAGCAAGGCGGATGTATCCGCAAGCGGCGACCGGCATACGAGCAGGGGTCTGCGCTTGAGGATGGAAGCCATGAAGCGGCGCGCGACTGCGGGGAGAGGCAAAGGCTCATTGTGTACTTTGAAAAGAGCTGCGCTGGCAATGGGCGTATCCCCATCCCATGCCATCAAATAGGTCGGTGAGCAGTCTGCCATGGCGCGTTCACCGAACTGATACCAGCGGTGGCTTTGGAACCCGCGCCCGGCGACCACGCGATCCCAGATTTCGGGGTCAATTTCGTTAATACTGTTATATACCTGAACATCTAGTTTGCTCATATCTGCTCCCATGCAATTCAATTCTACATTAGCCTGTAAAGAGTGAACCTGCGATTATGTGCGCCTTGCAAAAATGCAAACTGAATAAATCCGATTGTATAATGAAATCGGGAGACCCGACTATGGAAAATTATACCTTTCGTCTCAAACCTGGACAGGATTTGTTCGACTCCATTGAAGCTTTTGTGCACGAAAAGCATATTGGAGCGGGGTGTGTGCTGAGTGGGGTTGGCAGTCTTGCCCATGCGATATTGAGGCTGGCTAACCGCGATCTTTCTTCGGAGTATGAGGGCCCCTTCGAGATCGTTTCCATCACAGGAACACTTTCGATTCATGGTTCGCATTTGCACATCGCGATTTCAGATGGAGACGGTAAAACAATTGGTGGGCATTTGGAATCCGGTTGTAAAATTTACACAACGGCAGAGATCGTGCTTGCGGTGTTTAATGATGTAATCTACAGGCGTGGATTCGCTGAAGATTCGGGATATGATGAGTTGATGGTTCACGATGTGTAATTATTTTTTAGCTCGGCTAAAAACTCTTCCTGATTTCTGACCGTGTTTTTGAATCCCAGCTTTTTACCGAGCCTCGTGAGCTGAGGTGGGTCAACATAGGTTGTTGCCAGAATTTCATCCTGCTGCAGTACCTCATTCGTTTTTCCATCAAGCAGAACTTTGCCTTGTGCCATGGCGATTACACGCTCGAAGTTTTCCGCGCAAAAATCAATATCATGCGTGATCGTGATGACCGTCTTGCCTCTTTCACGCAAGGCTCTAATCACATGTGCAATGCGTGTGATATTCATTGCATCCTGCCCGGTGGTTGGTTCGTCGAAAATCACGATGGGCGTATCCATGGCGATGACCGATGCCAGCGCGACCATCTTGCGCCAGGTGGGGGAGAGGTCATACGGGTTCGTTTCCGTTTTACCAGATAACTCGGTCATTGCCAGCGCATCGTTGACCAGACTCTGAACTTGCTCGCTGTTAAACCCGAGATTGCGCGGCCCGAACGCAACCTCCATCCCAACGTTTTTTGAGAATAACTGCTCATCAGGGTTTTGGAATACATAACCAACCTGCTTTGCAAGTTTCGCGACAGAGTGCTTGGTCGTAGCCCAACCGCCTATAAGGACTTGACCGCGTGTGGGCAGTAATAATCCGTTCAGGTGTTTGACGAGTGTGGTCTTCCCGGCGCCGTTCTGACCGACGATGGCAACTTGCTCGCCCGCAGAGACATTCAGTGAAATACCGCGCAATGCCTCCACGCCCGCGGGATAGGTGAAGTGCAGATCCTTGATTTCGATATTCATGATAATTGCTCCCCTGCACCTTTGCGAGACTGCGAACTGCTGCGCAGGGAGGGGATGAGGGAAAACCCTTCCGCCGCCTCATCCAGAGTTACCGGCAATCTATCTCTCTTCCATAGGCCCAATTCTTGTGCGATGCGTGCCACCGAGGTGTAACGGGAGATCCCAAAACCGCTTTCTTCCAAAATGGGGGATGTAAGCACTTCTGATGGGGAGCCGTCGAGAAGGATTTGTCCATCCTTCAGCGCGATGACTCGATCCGCGAACTGTGCAATCCACTCCACCTTGTGTTCGACAAGGATAACCGTCATTCCCCGCTCAGCCATTTTTCGGATCACGCC
>DASWKT010000292.1:0-9603 GCA_036396515.1 Anaerolineales bacterium
ATCAATTCCTTGGCTTTCCGCACGGCGGAACTGGCATCTTTTGCAAATCCATCCGCGCCGATGTGATCGGCATATGCTTGTGTCAGCGGCGCGCCTCCCACAATTACCTTGATTTTGTTTCGCACGCCAGCCTCGGTTAACGCATCAATGGCAGCCTTCATGTTAAGCATGGTTGTCGTCAACATCGCGGAAAGACCGATTATCTGTGCGCCATCATTAACGGCTTCAACAAATTTTTCTGGCGGGACATCCACGCCGAGATTGGTCACCTGAAAACCTGCGCCTTCGAGCATCATAACCACCAGATCTTTTCCAATATCGTGCAGGTCTCCCTTGACCGTGCCAAATGCGGCTTTGGGGCTGGTTTGTCCGCCGGGTTGCTTCGCCTGACTTGCCAGAAGCGGTTTGAGCGTTTTCAAGCCAGACTGCATCGCCTTGGCTGAGACCAACATCTCCGGCACATAAAACTCCTGTGCCTCAAACAGACAGCCCACTTCCGTCATTGCCGGAATTAATGCCTCATTCAGGATCTGCTCCGCTGGCACATTCGAGGCAAGGGCTTCGTTTACTCCATCCTGTGTTTCTTGAATATTGCCATTAACCACGGCGTCGAAAATTTTCTTGGGGTCCATAGGTTCTCCTTTGGGTGAATAATTTTTTGACCAGGCAACCGCTCGATGACGAACTGTTCTCTTTTACTTCTGATACACACCGTACTCTTGCAGTGTCTCCCACATCGCCATAATATTTTCCGGGGGAACATTGCCTTGAATATTATGAACGGTGTTAAAAACAAATCCGCCGCCCGGCATGAAATCTTCCAAACGCTTTCGCACATCTGCGCGGACCTGGTCAGGCGTGTGCGATTCATCAAATGCATTTTGAGTATCCACGCCGCCGCCCCAGAAACAAATATCCTTCCCAAACTCCCGCTTGAGCTCTGCTGAATCCATATTTGCCGCGCTGACCTGCACAGGATTTAGAATATCCACGCCCACATCGATCAGGTCGGGGATAAGCGCGCGGATCGCTCCGCAGGAGTGGAAGAAGATCTTTGCGTCGGTCTTTGAATGGATGTAATCGAACATTTCCTTATGGAGCGGCTTGAGCAGTCTGCGATATGAGGCCGGCGAGATCAACATGCTGTTTTGCCCGGCGAGATCGTCGGCCATTTGAACCACGTCAATGGGAATACCTTCCATTACCTCGAACATCCTCTCCCAGTAGGCAAGTTGCAAGTCCGTGTATTTGCGCAGAATCTTTTTCGCCAGTTCCGGGTTCTCTGCCCAGTCGGTGTACCCGTCCTTAAACCCCCGTGTCCATAAATACAATTCGAAAATGCCCGCGGATATGTTGCCGATCACCAGCGCGCGTTTCTCCTGCTCGAGTACTCGTATCGCCGCCTCGCGAAGCCCATCAAAACGGGACGGATCAAGAGGGTCGGGCAACGAATAATTCTCCACCATTTCTGCCGTGATCTCCCCGCTCAGCGGATGTTCAAACATATCGTAGTACATGCCCCCATCCAGCGGCATACGCCAGCCGATCTGGTATTCATCATGGAAGTAGCTGTACTTGCCGTCGGGCGTCACTTTCAGTTCAATTTTAAAACTGGCGGTTGAACGGGGCGAGATGTTGCGAAAATCCACTCCCAGCCGATCCATAACATCATCATCCACCTGGGCAAGCTGCTGGAGGATGTCAATGATTACAGCCTCCTTTTCAGGCAAACCCAGATATGTACGCAAGCGGGAATATGCCTTTGCCTGAATACCGGTTACGACGGTGCCCCCCATATCATAGGGAACACAGTCCGGTTCCTTATGATTTAGTGCTGTCAAAACACGCTCACGAGAATTCATTTGAAGCCTCCATTGAAGTTGGGTTTTTAACGATGCGCTACAAATAAAATTCCTTCGCTTTCCTTTTTAAGATCTAATAGAATTAGCCTGGCGCGTGGACGGCATCCATGCAGGCGCGCGCCATGGCTGTGATCTGATCAAACGCTTCCGCTGCCACGAGTTTGTTGGATACCAAATTTCCTCCAATGCCAACCGCCACTGCGCCAGCGGCGAGGTAATCCCGTGCATTCTCGGGACTCACTCCACCGGTCGGCACCAACTTAAGGAAGGGCATTGGCGCAAGGATATCCTTTATAAATTTTGGCCCGCCCAAGCGCGCTGGAAATACTTTGACTAATTCCGCTCCCGCCTCATGAGCCTCCAGCAATTCTGTGGGAGTTAACCCGCCGCACAGGATCAAGGTCTGACGCTTGATGCAAGTTGCGATAACCTGCCGGCGCAGTGCAGGTGTTACGGCAAACTGCGCGCCCGCATCAATCGCCGCCTCTGCCTCCTCGGACGTTAGCACTGTTCCCACGCCCACACAGACAGCGTCACCCAGGGCTCGGCGGGTTGCTGAGACAGCCTCCATCGCGCCCCGACCCGTGAGCGTGAACTCCAATACGGTAACGCCCCCCGCCGCGAGCGCCTGCGCCACACCCACTGCGCGGTTGTAATCATCCAGCCGCACCACTGCGATAACTTTCTTTTCAAGGATTTGTTGAATGGCAGACATGCCTTTTCTCCTAACGCGAAATATCGAGCCGCTCTGACTTTAACGCCGCGTTCAATTCGGCGCGCGATGATAGAACCCGATCCCCATATTGCGATAAGGCAATCGCCGCCAGTGCCACGCCGCGCCGCAGGCCCTCGCGCAAAGCAGAGTCATCACGCGCAGACGCATCACCCGACAACCAGCCATCGAGTACACCTGCCGCGAAAGCGTCGCCGCTGCCGATGCGATCCACAATTTGCACAGGAAGCGCGGGCTGGGTCACAAATTCAGCGCCGCTCAACAGCGCCGCTCCCTGTTCGCCAAAAGTGCAGAAGACAGCGGACGCATGGGTGAGCGCTTTCAACTCGGTCATTAATTGACGCGGTTCTCCTTGACAACCAAATAGCGCCGTGGCATCTGCGCCTTTGCACAACAACAAATCAGCCTCTGCAATCAAGGGGCGGAGTTTTTCGCCAGCGGTAGTGGCTGACCATAATTTGGCACGATAATTCACATCGAAACTGACCATCACTCCCGCAGCATGAGCGCGCTGAATCGCCTCCACAAGCAGAGCGTAACAATTTTCACTCAATGCTGCTGTGATGCCTGTGAGATGCAACACGCGTGTATCCAGCAAATAGTCCCAATCAATATCAGCCGTTGTCATGTGTGAAGCTGCAGAGTCGGCGCGGTCATAGATAACTTGGGTGGAACGCGGCGGTGTGGCGTATTCGATAAAGTATGTGCCCAGACGTTCGTCTGGCACATATTTCACTGCGGAAACATCCACGCCATCGGAGCGCAACGCACGCAGGATCGCCTGACTCAACGCATGGTCGGGCATCCGACTGACCCAGCCAGTGCGCCAGCCCAGACGGGCCAAAGCTACACTAACATTGCTTTCCGCTCCTGCAATCTCCATATCGAGCAAACGAGTGTCGTCTAGTCTTCGACCTGTTGGCACACTGAGACGCAACATAGATTCGCCGAGGCTGACGAAATCAAAGCGAGGCGTACGGGTTGATTCGCTCATTGGTTTACACAAACTGGATGCACGAAGCGCCAGCCACCTTAGCGCGCTCCACTGGAGCGCCAAGTGCTTCCATCCCTTCAATGATTGGCAAGACACAGACTTCATTGCTGTATTGATTTGCCACCAGCATGAACCGTCCGCCGGGTGCAAGCGCAAAGTTACGCGGCCAGTTTCCGCCGCATGCCGGGATCGAAACTAATACCAGACTGCCATCCTGGCGGACATCGTACACCGCGATGCTGTTGTGGCCGCGATTGGAAACGTAGACGCGCTGGCCTGAGGTTGATACATGAATATCAGCGACGATATTCTCTGGGGAGGCTGATGGGAGGGTGGGAAGGCTTTGCCTTTCGAGCAATGCACCGTTCGCAGCATCATAATCATATAGCGTAACTGTGCTGTCGAGTTCGTTTGCCGCATACATCCATTTGCCGTTTGGATGGAAGGCGAGATGTCGTGGTCCGGCGCCAGGCCGCGTGTTTACCGCAGAGTACGCTACAAGTTTGCCCGTTGCCGTATCGAATTGGTAGATAATGAGTTGATCAATTCCCAGGTCAGCGACGATGGCGAAGCGATTATCCGGAGTAAAGATGGAGGAATGGGCATGCGGACCTTCCTGCCGCGCAGCGTTGGGTCCCGTGCCGTGATGCTGAACGAAATCGGTCATCTCGCCGATTGAGCCATCAAATTGGAGTGGATAGATGCCTGCGCTGCCCGTGCCATAATTGGTGGCGAGTAACCAGCGACCCGTTGCATCCAGTTGTAGATGACAGGGCCAATCGCCCCGACTGGATTGATGATTGAGGGGTCGGAGGCTGAACGGTTCACGCTCAAAATGAAATGCCCATACCTCGCCCAGCGCGCCGTGGCTGTCTTTTCCCGTTTCGCTGACTGCGTACACATGCTGTCGGTTGGGATGCACGACAATGAACGATGGGGTGTCGATCCCCGTGAATGATCCGTGCGTGGTTATTTTGCCAGTGGCTTCATCAAACAGAAAAGATTGAATACCAGGCTGTTCAGCAGTGGCGTAACCGCTTGCGAAAAAAAAGGATTGATTTGGCTGTGTCATAAATTCTCTTTTACCAATTCGTCACTGAGCCGTCGCGGCGTTTCCAGTGCGGCGCTTCCCAGAATTTCCACGTTTGTGATCCCGCTAATTTTTCATCGATTTCAATACCCAAACCGGGCGCAGTCGGCACGGGGAATGAATTTCCTTCGAGCCGCGGTTGAATTGGGAATAGCGCGTCCGCATCGTTTACGCCCGATTGGCCATAATATAGATTCTCGGTCTGGGTCACGCGCACCTCGAGCCAGGCGAAGTTGGGCACTGCCGCCGCCAATTGGATTGTCGCGGCTGTGCAGACGGGGCCAAGCGGGTTATGCGGCATCAGATCTATGTAATGTGCTTCAGCCCAGCCAGCCACCTTCATGGCCTCGGTAAAACCTCCGACATTGCAAATATCCACGCGCGCAAAATCTGTAAGATGTCTTTCGATATAGGGCAGAAACTGCCATTTACTCGCGAACTCCTCGCCCACGGCAAAAGGCACATCCGTCAACTTACGCAGCGCCTCGTAGGCTTCGGGGGTTTCATCGCGAATCGGTTCTTCAATAAAATCGAGCGTGCCCATCGGCATTCGTTGACAAAAAGATGCCGTTTCAGCGATGCTGAGGCGGTGATGATAATCAATTCCCAGCACGACCTCGCTCCCGCATTCCTCACGCACCTTTATTAACCACTTGGCAGTAAAGGGGATACTCTCGCGCGGTTCAAAAATATCAGATTCGCCAGTAAAGCCGCCTTCATGGTCGAGCATCATCGGTCCAGTGCGGATGACGTGCCAACCATGCTTCATCAATAGTTTGACGTCATCGATCAATGCCGGCCCTGCGCCTGTTGCGGTGGCGAAACAGGGAATCACATCCCGGTGCTTGCCGCCGAGCAGTTGATAAACAGGCACGTTAAGGGCCTTGCCCGCGATGTCGTAGAGCGCAATATCAATGGCACTTTGCGCGGCAAGCAGAACGCGCCCGCCTTCAAAATACTGACCGCGATATAGTTCCTGCCAGATCCGACCAATTTGCATGGGGTCCTTGCCAATCAGAAATTCGCGGAAATGTTTAAGCGCGCCGACCACAGCCAGCTCACGCCCGCTCAAACCTGATTCGCCGAGGCCGTAAATCCCTTCATCAGTTTCGACCTTGACAACGAGTTGGTTGCGGTTTCCCACCCAGACCGGGAGTGGTTTGATATCAGTGATATGCATGCATTAATTCTCCTGATGCTTCCAACCGAGCAGCCGCTCGGCTTTGGCACAATTAAAGAAACCGGTGTGGTTTGATAAATCGCCTCGAATTTCTGTGTGAGGATAATGCTGGCGCGCCAACTCCATCGAAGGCTCAGAGGTTGCTGTGTACGGCGCTACGATGTAGAAAACCTCATGACCGGTGAAGTCTGCGGTGAGCGAAAGCAAGCAGGCGCGCCTGGCTTCGTCCAGCAAGGTATATGCCCAAAGATGACGGATGGCAAGCCCACCCATTAATGCTGTGTTCTGTATCGCTTTTGCGCGAGCATCCAACAACCAGTGGAGACGCAAACTGGAAATGGTCATCCACTCGAAACGGCGGGCAAAGGCATCGCCTTGTTGCTCCAGCACCCACTTGGAAAGGCTATAGGGATCTTCAGCGTAGGTGGGATGTCCCTCATCCAAAGGAAAGTAATCGTAACGGGGCGAGCGACTGAACGCGCCGCCAATCGCATTGATGGATGAGGCTAAACACACCCGTTTGATGCCGAGCGCCGAAGCCGCGCTCAACGCGTTATAGCTGCTAATCGTGTTGTCGGCATATACCACCGGGTCAGGATGGTTAAGCGGCGCGCGAATGGCGGCTAGGTGAATAAGGGCATCGCAGCCGCGAATGCTCGCAGCAAGCTGGCCGAAATCGCGCGTATCCGCAATCAAACAATCCACGTCCCGCATATAAGTGGCAGGTAGAGCACGGTCAATACTTACTACTGTATGGCTCTGTTCAAGCAAATACGGGATCAGGTTGCGGCCCATATCGCCATTGCCACCTGTGACTGCAATTCTCACTGGGTTTCCTTTGACCGTTTGAGCGCTTCGGTGGCCAGAACATCATCTAGCATGGAGTTCATGTGTGCCTGCATCAATAGTCGCGCTTGCGGTGCATTGTTTGTAATTAGTGCATCCACAATAAGGAGATGATAACGCGCTGATCGCAATATAGCTGATGCATCTATTACAACTCTGCGTCGGCCCTCCAGAAACAAATCACTGAGGCCCTCTAACATCTTAGACAATATTGGATTGCGGGCGGCGTAAGCAATACTGCTATGGAATTGCACATCCAACTCAGCAAAGTCCTGTCCCTCCTTGGCTCTTTGTTCCATTTGCCGGGCCAGATTTTCAATCTCCTTGAACTCGGCTTCGGTACCGCGTACGGCGGCCAAGGCCGCCAGTTCTGGTTCCAGTATGCGGCGAGTTTCGGCCAGAGCCACAACTAAACCCGAACCTACAGCCTGAAAATGGCTTGATAAATCAGTAAATGGCCGGGAGCCAGTGACATATACACCCCTTCCATGTACGATTTTCACCAATCCAATGGACTGAAGTGATCGCAACGCTTCACGTAAGGAGCTGGTACTGACATTCAGCTCTTTAGCAAATTGTGTAATACCAGGCAGACGTTCACCAGCCAACCAATCCCCCTGGCGAATCCGCTTTTGTAGATCTTCGAAGACAGCATTAAATACGTGACTGCTCCGTACAGTCGCCTCGTCTAGTGCAGGGTCACGTTTTAAGACCGGGTTTAGTTCTGTCATAGACCAAATAACCCTTATCCAAAGGTGAGTTCCCAAATGGTTCCACCGCCAAAGTCCAGCACATATAAACGATTCTCGATCATCACGGCGTCTATGGGATTCTTAAATTCACGGGCTATTTGCGTGGTGATGGTCTCATAGTTGTCAGCGCGCTTTGTCAATTGAAGATACAACAGATCCTGGCCGCTATCAGTCAGCGTGCCGCCTGCTGCACCCCAACTGAGGAGGAAAGCACTCAACCTATTTTCATTACTCTGAAGATCAGTAGGCATTTTTGAAGAAGAGACAAAAACCAATCCTAGAGGCGAGCGATGTGGCGTGAACGAAAATAGAGGCCGTCCCTCCTCAGCAGCATCCTGTTGACTGCCATCCTCCGCACGGTACTGGGCAGCATCCGGACCCAGGTTCGCTACGGGCGATGTGAGTCCGCCGGGTGACTTGGGGAAGGTGGGATCGGTATGATATGCCCCGATTCTTACGGCAGTAAAGTCAGATGAAAGTCGTTTATCACCGATACTGGTGTAATCTGGAAACTGCTGTGGGTTATCCTGATCGCCAAACCGCCACGGAAAACCATAGTGGAGACCTTCGCGCAACCAGTTCAACTCATCGGGGAAATCGGCATCCGGGCCATTGTCCACGGCAAATAAATCACCGTTGGGGGCGAAGGCCATATCATATGCATTGCGCGTGCCCCAGGCGAAGATCAATCCATTTTCCTTCAGAACCTCTTCATCGTTTACCAACACCAAATCTTCGGCATCAGCAGGGATTTTGAAAATTTTCGCTGTCAAGGCTACTTCGCGTGTATCTGGAAAGTTATTCTCGTTATTTTCGACCTCTCCATGATCAGTGCGGGAGCCACTATTGACATACACCCATTTTGCGTCCGGGGTAACAATGATTCCGTTGAAGAGATGGTCGAAAGGTGTATTGCTTAATGGATATGGGTCAGTTTGTGCCAAAGTTTTCCATTGAAAATTTCCATCGGCATCCGCCACGCCTTTGCGAATGATTGCCTGATTGTAGATATCATCAACTTTGCGGTTGGCTACCACATATAGCGTACCATCCGGTCCAAAAGCCATCCCTGATAGTGTTGCGTCATCCACAATCTCTTCTGGATTAGCCACCTTTTCCAGGTTGTTCGATTCGCTCATCTTTAATTGATGCAAGCCACTGCCTGGATTAAGTACGTAGATATCGCCCGTAAGCGGATGAAGAGCAAGTTTTATGGGTCCACTATCGGTATTTGCCACACGTCGCAGACTGATCCCCTCCCATAATAGCACCGGACCTCCAGCAATAGGCTGACTCTCTACTATTTCCCTGGGCGTAGGTACGCTGGTAGCAGTACTGGTGATGGCGACAGGTGCTGGCTGACAGCCTGAAATCATCAGCGCCAGAATGATGATCAACATTAGAGGCTGCCGACACGTCATAAGTGTTTTCCTTTCCGTTTATTCGTGTGCATTCTTCCTCCAAGGCAATTAATTTTTTCCAGGGCTCGATCCGTCCGTTTGGTGATTCTCATTTCTTGCTACTACCTGCCAAAAAGATTAAGCTTGCTTCAACCACCCAACCCTGTTTGATTCGCGCCAAGCCTTGAAAAATCACGCCCAAGGTTTACCTAGAATGGACATTTGCCGGTTCACCAAGCCTCGACCAGGGGATCTGACCGTGAGCGATATGTTGACTCAGTTGTCTAATCGGCGCGACGCGCAAACAAGGGCTGCTCGAAACCGTGTATTTCTGTAACCAATAAATCCAAAACTATCAGGGAAGTGACATGCAGTGCATCGGCAATTCTTATGCTGCATCCTTTGAATGTTTGCGCGCTTCTGAGGCTAGCACTTCATCTAACATCGAGTTCATATGACCCTGCATCAATAATTGAGCCTGCGGAGCATTGCGTAACTTTAGCGCCTCAGCAATGAGTGCGTGATAGCGCAATGCGCGCAATAAGGCACTCGGATCCAATTGAATGGCCCTACGACTTTCCAAAAACAAATCACTGACGCCTTCCATGGTTTGATATAGGATGGGATTGCGCGCAGCAAAGGCAATTTTGCGATGGAACAAAACGTCCAGTTCGGCAAAGTCAGTACCCTGTTTGGAAGCTTCTTCCATTTGACGTACCAATCCTTCGATTTCGATCAACTCTTCA
>DASWKT010000293.1:0-7180 GCA_036396515.1 Anaerolineales bacterium
GACCTGTCCCTTATGCGATTCAACAATATCGGTGCGGCGTGTTAAAAGCAAATGCCATTCCTCATCGTGCCACACCAGCGGAACAAGTACTGCAGCACACTTAAGTCGCGTTTCCTCGGTGAGCTCGATTTCCTGGAAGCCATCCGAGGCCGGATCTGCAGAATCAATGGCTTCGTGAAGTTTTTGAGAGATCTGATCTTCAGTAAGTGTGATCGACATGCTTGAATTAAAGGTGACAGTCACTTCGCATCTTCTGATTCGCTTCTCAAGCATTTAGCGAAAGTGGCTGTCACCTTGGTTATCTTACAGGGCTTCCACAATACGCGCACTCGGCAGTGATATCGTCCAGCCACTCGACTTCGTCCGGCCGTACTGCCGCACCGCAGGAGGGACAATGAGTGGGAAGAACAGGTCTTTTCGATGATGGCCTTTCAAGTGAATCAAAACAAGCCATGGATGGTAAAACAGATTTCAGCCATGTTTGGATTTCAGCGGCTTCATTCTGCAGGCCGCGTTCGTTAAGTTCTGCAACGACGCGCCTCCCTAGTTTATGCAGGCGCGGGAATCGGCTATGTTGCGCGAGCAATTCGAGTCCCCGTTTGAGGGATGGCATTCCCAGGGATGTTTGCCCGGCCAGGATGCGTGCGCGCCCTGCCTGCAAGTGAAAGAGTGGCGCGCGCGGTCCGCCGCGTGCATCGGCTGTTTGCGCAATGCGTTCGAAGAGCTGCGCGGCGCGTCCATATTCGCCCTTACCGAACACAAAGTTCGCCTCCTGTAAAACAGGTGGTACGTTTGCGGCAAGTGTTTTGCGTATATGGCGGCGGAAGATGCGGCGCATTACACCTTCTCCTTATGTTCAACGCCTAACTCTTCGGCCAGCTCTTTCCCACGCGGGTCATCACTGGGTTCGATGCGGCGACCAAAAACCAAAAAGCCGGTATGCGCGACCATCCTATCGGTGGGACGGAGGCGCGAAGGTTCTGGTTTGAAATATCGGAGCAGGATTTCACATACCTCAACAAATGCAAATCTATTTTGACGCAGCGCCAGGAGAGTCTTCTCCACTTGATTAAAGGTGGGAATAAGACAGCATAAGAATCCACCGGGCTTGAGTGCGCGGCGGACTTGCTCGATGTAGTCGTACGGATTTGGCACATCGAGGAAAAAGGAGTCTGCCTCAGTTTCGTCAAAGCCCTGGGCGATGTCGCGCAGCTTGAAGTCGACGCGCGGATCGAGTCCGAAGCGGGCCAGGTTTTTGCGTGCCAGATTCTGCACATCCTGCTTGATCTCGTAAGAAATGACACGTCCTTCAGGCCCGACCGCGTACGCTAACGCGGTTGTCATCGAGCCGGAGCCTGTGCCCGCTTCCATCACTGTTTGACCGGGCCCCACGCCCATGGTGACGAGAATAAAGCCAATATCTTTTGGGTAGACGATTTGTGTGGTGCGCGGCAGGTCGATGAGCAGGTCTGCAAGCGAAGGTTGCAATAGGAAAAACGGCGAACCCATGTGGCTGAACACCTGAGTACCCCAGGGTTTGCCAATCAAATCATCATGTTGAAGGATGCCGCGATGCGTTTCGAATTTCGCCCCTTCCTGCAGTGTGATGATGAAGTGTTTGTGACGCAAGCCGACCAGCTGGGCGAGATCGCCATCACGTGTAATAGACGATAAAGCAGTTAATGGCATGAGGTTATCTTACCATGAGAGTTTTCGCGTTAGATGGTTTGGCTGACGTCTATGTCTTTCGCGGGAACACCTGGCTCTTTTAACGGGAATTGAACAGAGTTTCTCATTTTGCGATTGAATATGACTAAAATCGCAAACAATCCGATTGCAAGGATGCTCATGGTAATGATCATTACGGGTTGGAGTGTACTCAAAAAACCCGATTGACCGATGAGCTCGGCAAGCCCTGAAAATGTAAAAAGCATAGCGAACGTGTTCCATAATCCATGTAATAGGACGACGATAAAATAAGTTCCAATCAGGCGCAGATAGCGTCGCTCACGCCAGGCCAGCACAATTGCCGCACCCATTAATGCAGAAGTTGTTATGTGCAATAGCCCGGTGCCAATGCGGGAGAAGAGTAAGCTTGCCCATTCGACGGTCTGATTGCTTACTCCGATCGTCTCAATCAATGCATAACCTGCGCCGCTTAACGCGCCGAGGGCAAATCCCTGTGCAGGCGATTCTAACTTGCCGGCCAACAGCCAGACTCCAAGCGGTTTGAATATTTCTTCAAGTGCCGGGACGAGGATGGCTATATATGCCAACACAGTGATAATAACGCCAGGTTTCGCCACAAACGGAGAGAGAAGATCAAGAGCTGCCTCGGATTGAAGATCGAGGAACATAATTTGTTGCGAGAGTCGTTGGAGTTCAGCCACGAGGTCTGGTTGCGTCATGACATAGGCAATGACGATGAAAAAAACGATGATCAGTACAGCAACTTCCAACACAAATAATATCAATGGGACGAGAGTCATCCCGAGTCCCAGGACACTCCATGATTGCCAGCGTGTTCCGAACGGAAGTTTTTGTGTGCCCAGCGCCATAAGCACACATAATGGCAGGACGACGGCAGGAATAGTAAGGATGGGTAGAATAAGCCAGTTTACTGTGTTGATCCCGCTGATTTGATAACCAACGAGAATGGATACAAAGGCAATGATCGTGAGGACGATGATTGGCCAGAAAGAGATAGAGAACGATGCATCTTGATCAGCCGAAGGCTTTCCAAGAGTTTTCTGGAAAGAGAAGAACGCCGCAATGAACAGGAGCATTCCTTCAAAACCAAAAGCAATAAAGATGATCGTCTGTTCAACTTCAACGGCTTCACCGCTGAAAAAGGAAAGAAGCGCAGTCGATCCCATTAATAATCCAATGCCTGACAGGAAAAGCGCGCTGAGAAAAAATAATATAGAACTAAGCAGTGATGGAAGATGGGTCTGGGATGTCTTCACTTTATTTTTCCTCAATGCTGATACCGATCAATGTATCGCCAGGTGGCGTATCCGTTCCGGGTTCTCCGTCGCGCGGGGTTAATTGCCCTAACACTTCCATTCCGCTCAACACTTGTCCAAAAATCGTGTATTGTCCATCAAACTGCGCGGCCGGTGCATATGTGATAAAGAATTGGCTGCCGCTCGTGTCAGGGCCCGAGTTGACCATTGCGACCATTCCGGGCTTATTGAACGTCAGCGTTGGATCAAACTCAGTAATGATGTAATAACCCGGGTTGCCCTTGCCGGTCCCGCTTGGGTCACCGGTCTGTGCGAAAAGGTCGGGGATGACGCGATGGAATGTGATGTCGTCGTACCAACCCTGGCGTGCCAGAAACATGAATGAATTGACCGTAATGGGCGCTTTATCTGCAAATAGCTGAATGGCAATATCACCTTTCTCTGTGTGCAAAGTGGCTATATACTGCTTGTTTTGCTCAACTGTCACTGGTGGACAGTATGTAAATTGTCGTTTCCCGAGCAGGATCAATTGAAGTATATCGCTGAGACTGCCATGGTCACGGGGGCCGCCGTAGATCTGCCCGTTGATGAGGATAAGTGGCGTGCCGGGCAACCCGATCTCCTGACCGTGTTCCCATGCCTTTTGGACTTTTGCGACGATGTCTGCGCGCTTTAGATCCGACTGGAATTGATCCACGTTCAATTCCAAAGCCGACGCCTGGGCGCTGATCCATTGCTCGAAATCCTCCACCGGCAGGTTCACCCAGTTCTCCTGTCCTGTGTAGAGAAGATCGTGCATTTCCCAGAATTTATCCTGTTCCGTCGCAGCTTCGGCGGCTTGCGCGGCGAGAGCAGCTTTATCATGGACGCTCATTAAGGGAAAAATACGGCTCACCACGCGCAGATCATTTGGATATTCTTCGAGCAATCGGTCCACTACCTCCGCCAATAAGCCGCTTCTCAAGTCCTGATAATCGCTGTATTCCGTGATCGTGACACTTGGAGTCTCCGCGCCGCGCACATGGTCATCTTCGCTCTCTGGCGGGAAGAGCGATGGAGTGTCAGCTCCTGGAGTGGGTTCAGCGAGGATGGTTGTGCAGGCGGGAGGTGTGGGAATGATAAGGCTTGGAATGGCAGGTGCGGTGCTGATAGGTGGTGCGGAAGATGTCCCACAAGCCGATAAGACGAAGGAAAAAAGGAGGAAAGATATGAATCGGTGCATATCAATTCTGGTTAATAGCTTGTTGAAGCTGTTCGAAAGAGGTCATCTGTGCAATCGTGTTGACGAAATCTGCGAGCGTGTCGCTCTTTTCGCGCAGCGCGCGGACGGCAGGGCCGACGGGATCCTCGCCTGCCGCGCCGCCGGGGACATCGGCGTAGGCTCCATGAAAGGCGAAGTAGGCCTGGTTGAGTTTACGCAGCAGGTATCCGTTTTCCCAGAAGAGTTGCCTGCGTGCCTCCATGTAGGTTTCGGCTTCTTCTATTTTATTTTCCGCGAGCAATTGATCTGCTTTCACGCGCGTCGTGTGCATTTCGGCGCGGAAGTCGAATGCCGGTGGAGCTTCGAATTGGTCTGAGGAAAGGGAAGATTCATTCAACGAGAGCAAGTTGAGGCGCTCGCTGAACGAAGTGGAAGAGGCAAGCTGTTCAGGATAGTGGTCTTGCAGTACGAGGTGCCCGACCTCATCTCCAACGATATTCGCGGTCGTTTCGTTCATCGTACGAAGTTCAGGGGTGGTGCTGTAATTAAGTCCAAGCGGACGGACGTTCAAGTAGTTGTGTGTCCATTCATGGGCGATGGTATTGAGCAACCAGCGCAGGTCGGTGGTTTCCGTGATCATGGTCGGGTAGACGCCTACCCCCCCAATAGGGACGGTCAGTGTGGAAACATTCAGCGATTTCGCAACTTCGTCTTCGAGCTTGATTTGTTCATCGAGCGTGAGTGTGGGCAGGACGGAGATATTCGCGATCTGATGAATATGGTTGCGCGGCGCAACGATCAAGGCCAGTGGAGTGGGTGAGCTATGATAGAGAACAGGAGGCAATGGTTGGCCACCGGTTGTGAGCTGGACTTCTGCAAGGGCTTCACTAATCTGGCTCTGTAGTACAGCCTCGGCCGGCGCTGCAAGGGATTCTTGACGTGCTGTCAGTGTATCGCGCTGCGTTCGCAGGTGGGCACTGGCCGCCTCTTTATCTGTTACGTTGGGGTCGGCATAGACTTGCTCGATGCTGATCTCGGTTTGTATGAGATCCTGCGTTACCCGCAGGTATTCAAAAAGGATCTGTTTATTGGTAGCGCGGTCGAATAGATAGGGAAGATCGATTGCACTCAGTTCGACCTTAATCCAGCTTGCATTAAGTACCCAGTTGGGATAATCGAACTCGATGTCGCGTGTGAAAACACGAACGCGATCGGGGTCTCCTGTAAGTTTTGGTGTATCCCCTCCTGCGGCAATGATGATTGCTATCGTAAGTGCCAGAAAGTCCAGTATGCGCAAGATCCGATAAAGCATGGAAATAATTATAACCATAAACAAGAACTGACAGGACATACGGCCTGTCAGTTCAGTTTTCACCTGCCCTCAGCAAGCGATCAATTCGTTTTTTTGTTTCTCAGATATTCATCAATTGCCCAGGCAGCTTTACGCCCCGCGACCATGGCAGTCACCACAAGATCGGGCCCGGTAACGCAGTCTCCGCCGGAGAAGACGCCTGCGCGCGAAGTTGAGCCTGTTTTCTTATCGGCCGAGATCAAGCCCCAGTCGTGTGTTTCAAGGTCCGGCGTCGTCTTCCCGATGATGGGGTCTGGCCAGTAGCCAAGCGCCAGCACGGCTGTGTCACACGCAACGCTGAAGTTTGAGCCTTCCACCGGAATAGGTCGGCGCCTGCCTTTTGCATCGGGTTCACCCAGTTTCATTTCAAGACATTCCACAGCTGCAAGGCAGCCATTCTCCCCGGCGATGAATTTTATGGGCTGAGTGAGGAAACGGTACTTCGCGCCTTCCTCTCTGGCCATGGCGCGGTCCTTCTTGCCGCCGGGCATTTCCTTTTCCGTGCGGCGATAAAGGCAGGTGACTTCTTCCGAGCCCAGGCGCAGTGCTGTGCGCAGACAGTCCGCTGCCGTATCGCCGCCGCCGATAACCACCACGCGTTTACCGACCTCGAGTGGCTGGATCATATCTGAAGGAAGCAGCTTAGGGTCCACGTTGCCGCGGATGAGGAAGTCAGTCGCTTCATAGACTCCGGGGAGATCTGTTCCCGGAGTGTCTTCCATCTTCGCATCCACCTCTGATCCGACCCCGATGAAGACCGCCTCGAATCCCTCATTGAATAGATCATCAATGGTTTTGTCTTTTCCAATATACGTGTTGCCAACGAATTCAACGCCCGCCCGTTCGAACTCTTCCCATTTCTCGAACCATACGTCCTTCGGTAGTTTAAAATTTGGGATGCCGTAAACAAGCAATCCGCCCGCTGCAGGTTTTGATTCAAAGATGGTTGCCTCATGCCCGCGTTGTACAAGTTGGTCTGCACAAGCCAAGCCGGCAGGTCCCGCGCCGATGATGGCGACCCGCTTTCCTGTGGGAGGCGCGAGTGGGATGACCCGGCCCTCGTGACGGCGCTGGAAATCCACAGCGAAGGTTTCCAGCTCCCCTGTAAGGACGGGTGTGTGATGTTTGTTCAGCACGCAAGACCCCTGGCATAACGCTTCATGCGGGCAAACGCGTCCACAGATTTCTGGAAGTGAACTGGTCTGATGGTAAAGCTCGGCGGCCTCTGAAAAGCGCCCCTGTTCGATCAACCACAGCGCGGAGGGAATATCATTGTGTGCGGGGCAGGCCAGCATACAGGGAGCAGGGTCCGGACAATGAATGCAACGCGCCGCCTCGACCATAGCCCGTTCTGTACTGAAGTCTATGATGACAGCTTCAAAATCACAGGTGCGTAGATTCGGCGGGCGCAGTTCAAGATCGTAGAAAGGCATGTTTGCGCGGGCCTTGCGGTCGATGATAAGGGTTTCACTCGGTATGGATTGCATAATTCCTCCGGCACTGAGAAGAGACAGGCTTCATCATCATAATACCTAAACTTAAATGATGTCCACAGGCTTATATGTCACCAAAGTGGACGACAATCGTCACAATTATGAGGATGTTAGATCTCCATAATGTCTGCCCTCAAAATTCATCGTGAATTCATATTTGTAAGGTAAA
>DASWKT010000294.1:0-6161 GCA_036396515.1 Anaerolineales bacterium
GCGGCATAAGGCTGAAGCGGTTCACTGCTCGAAGCGCTTTCCGGTGTTGGGTATGGAGGATCTTCCCCGTAAATGCTGGAGGTGGAAGCAACCATAAATTTCCTTGTACTGGTCTGACGGCAGAGCTCCAGCATATTCAGGGTCCCAAGCAAATTACTTTCCACAAAAACCCATGGATCAGCAACGCTATAGCGCACACCCGCGCGCGCGGCAAGGTTGATCACCCCATCGAATTTATGTCCCTTGAGTTGATCAATAATGGACCTGTCTGAAATATCCAGCTTGTAAAACGTAAAACCCGGCGTTGCCTCCAATTTCCGAAGACGATATTCCTTCATACGCGGGTCATAAGCGTTGTTCATATTGTCTACGCCCAGAACAGTGTGTCCTTCCTTGATGAGCAACTCTGTTGTGCGTGCGCCGATGAAACCCGCCGCCCCAGTGACCAAATAATTTGCCATATTTTCACCTTATGCCGCTGCGAATCCACGGGAAGCAATCCACCAGATATTAATAGAAGGGATTGCTTCTCATGGTACGCTCGCAGGATACTACAATCTCACAACTTTTTCGCTATCCTTCGCAACTGTGCGTGTGGCATTGCGGCTGTCAAAGACAAACGTCGCCGATTCAACAATCGCCTGGTAGTCATATGCCTTATGATCCGTAATGATCACCACGGCATCCGCGCATTTCACTGCATTCATCATATCCTCTACACTGTCCATCTGCCAGCCGTCCGTTTCATGGTGGATGTGCGGGATATACGGGTCATGGTATTCCACCACGGCGCCCTTCTTTTGTAACAGGCCAATCACATCCAGCGCTGGTGATTCGCGCACATCATTGATATCAGGTTTGTACGCCGCGCCCAGCACCAGCACCTTCGAGCCTTTGAGCGGTTTACTGCGATCATTCAGGGCTTCCATCACGCGGCTGACCACATAACGCGGCATGTTCGTATTGATCTCGGAAGCCAATTCGATAAAACGCGCGTTGTAGTTGAATGACTTCATCTTCCATGAAAGATAGAGCGGGTCAATGGGAATGCAATGACCACCCAGGCCAGGCCCCGGAGTGAACTTCATAAAACCAAATGGCTTGGTCGCCGCGGCATCAATTACTTCCCACACGTCCACGCCTAAACGCTCGCACATGATCGCCAGTTCGTTGACCAGACCTATATTGATCATACGAAAGGTGTTCTCGAGCAGTTTTGCCATCTCCGCAGCCTCAGCGGAACTGACAGAATGCACCGTTCTGATCGCGCCTTCGTACCATGCAGTCGCCACTTCACCGCAAGCTGCTGTAATGCCGCCCATTACTTTTGGCGTATTGATGGTCGTAAAATCTTCGCGGCCCGGGTCGACGCGCTCAGGAGAAAAAGCAAGGAACCAATCCTCACCCACTGTGAGTCCATGCTCAGTTCCAAGTTTCGGCAAAAGGACTTCCCGCGTCGTGCCCGGATACGTGGTTGACTCCAGCACAACGACCATTCCCATATGCACATATTTTGCCAGTTCTTCAGTAACAGCGATAATGAACGACATATCAGGGTCACCTGTCTGGCGCAAAGGTGTGGGCACACAGATGCTGACCGCATCCATTTCTTTCAAAATGGAGAAATCCATTGTGGCAGTTAAACGCCCCGATTGAACCAGCTTTTCAATTGTTGGGGTTTTTACGTCCGGGATATAGGAAATGCCTTTATTCAGGGAATCAACTTTTCGTGAGTCAGTATCGATGCCTGTTACGTAGAATCCGGCCTCAGCGAAGACAACCGCCAGAGGCAGACCCACGTAACCTAACCCCAAAATCCCAATGCGGGCTTTCTTTTCTTTCAAACTTTTGATGAGTGTTTCTTTGATTGACATTCTTGTCCTTTGATTCAGAAACCCTAAAGGTTTTTTCTTGCCATCAATGTATCGCGATGATATAGAAAACCCTTAGGGTGTGTTATTTAAAATAAATTCATTTGCTTCGGGTCATCTTCTTTTTTTTTCTGTTTTTGGGGCGTGGACTTGCCCAACTCGGCGCGTGCCTCTTTTAGCAGCTCAGGCAGCTTGGCGAAATCAGCCATAATTGCAGGCTTGAGCGAGATTTGATGCAATGCCGCGGCGGGATGGAACATTGCGATCACAAAATGGTCGCCCACTTTTCTCATCTGCCCATGGACCTGGCTGATTTTCGCGCCTTTGAAAAACAGGCCCATTGAAAAGCGCCCGAGTGTCACGATGATACTTGGGTTGACAATCCTGATCTGGTGCTGAAGATAATTGCTGGTGCAGGTTTCGACCTCATCAGGTAATGGATCGCGATTCCCTGGAGGGCGGCACTTAACCACATTTGTGATCCATACGTCCGCCCGTGTCACACCAGCCTGTTCGAGCAATTGATCCAGGAACTTTCCTGCCGCACCGACAAATGGACGTCCCTGCTCGTTTTCATGAAAGCCTGGTCCTTCACCAATAAACATAATCTCGGCATGGGTTGGCCCTTCACCAGGGACCGCCTTCTTGCGCGAACGGTGAAGGTCACACTTTGTACAAACGACGATTTGCTTTGCAAGCTTGGCTAATTCCTCTTCATCGCTCATTTTGTTCCTCCTTATCCAAGGTTGAAAGTCCAATCCCGGACATAAAACGTTCAACGTTCAACGCATCTAAATGCATCAGGATCGCATCCTCGTCATTATCTTTATAGTAGTGCCGCCTGTGACCAGATTCTTTATATCCGAATTTGCGATACATTTCCTGGGCGGCAATGTTGCTGGCGCGCACTTCCAAAAAGGAACTCTGTGCGCCTTCATTACTGAGATGTTGCAAAGCATGAGATAACAGCCTCTTCGCAATACCCTGTCTGCGAAAATTAGGATGGGTCGCCAGTGTGGCAACGTGAGCCTCCGCTACAAACAGCCATACCACGATCATGCCGAGAATCCCTCCGTCCATTTCGGCAACCCAGCAACGGGAGGCAGGGTTATCTGTTAACTCAAAACGGAACGACCTCTCAGGCCACGGCAGGCTGAACGACATTTTATCCAATTCGATGACAGCAGGGATATCATCGACGGTCATCTTCCGAATGACAGGGTTCATGCGGGTATTGGCTCAGCAACATGCAGATAAATCGGTGCCAGGGAAGCTTCGTCGTCTACTTTGCCTTCCTGCCAGCGCGCCCATGCCAGCTCAGCTAAAACAGCAGGACGGCGAACCGATTGCGCAGGTGATGCAAGATGCACATTGGCTTTCTTTCTTCCTAATCTTTGCCGTTCATCGGCTGTCAATTCACCGCACACAATGGACGGACTCTCGATCTCATCGATCAATGCTTCGATGGTAACGACACGCGCGGGACCCTTAGCCTGCCAGCCGTTTTTCGAGCTTTTATACCAGCCGACAGCGAGTCTGCCGCGCCCGGCTTGAATGGCAACTACTAACGGAAGCCTCGACGAAGGCTGTGCCGCGGCGAGAATATCCAATGTTGGGATACCGATCACTGGGAGATGACGCGCCAGTGCGAGTCCTTTTACGAGGGCCAACCCCACTCGCAGGCTTGTAAACGAACCTGGCCCTAAAGCCACGCCCAAGGCGCGGACATCTTCCATGCTGAAACCACAGCGCGTCAGAAGATCAGAGATGGCGGGAGCCAATTCCACCGTATGACGCTGGCTGCTACGCCAGGCAAACTCACCATTGACTTGCGCTCCATCATACAGCGCAAGCCCAACCTGTGCAGTGGATGTGTCCACGGCCAGAAGCATCAGTCGCCTCCATAGGCGGCGCGGCGAATGATTTCAAGCAGGCCATCATATCGTTTACCGTGGGATTTGAACTTCATCTCGCATTCCTCTTCGTCAATGTGCTCAAGCTGCACCCACAGGCGTTCATCGGGAACAAGCCCATTGATCCGCTCGGGCCATTCGATGAGCAAAGGTCCCTGGGCCAGCATCGAGTCGAGGTCCAATTCTTCAGCTTCGGACGTGGAGTCGAGGCGATAAGCGTCCATATGAAACAGTTGACTTTGGTCTGCACGTCGATAAACATTAACGATAATAAATGTCGGGCTGGAAACCGAATCCAACGAACCCCAACCCTTCGCAATACCCTGCACAAACGTAGTCTTGCCCGCACCTAGATCGCCCTGTAAACAGATCACATCGCCCGCCTGCAAGGCCCCACCCAAACGCATGCCGATACTACGTGTCTGTTGGGGGCTGCGGCTGAAAAAATCCATTGTGTGCGCATCCAAAATGGGCATCGCAGGGATTATATCAGGCGAGTGAATTCTACTCCAAACCGAATGGACTCTCGATTGGCTTTCGGTTAAGATAGACAAAAGTGCATTTAAGGAGATGAGCAATGGATAATTATTGGAATCAATTTATTGAAAACTTTATCAAGGGTATTCCTAACCTGCTTACTGCTCTGGTGATTTTTGTTGTCAGCCTTTACCTTGCCCGCTTCTTAAGTAATATCCTCAGGCGTCTACTTCGGGTTCGAAAAGCGCCCGAAGGTGTTACTCATCTTCTGGGTCAGCTAACCCTTTGGACGATAGTCCTCATCGGTATGCTGACCGCTTTGCAACGTTTTTTTGACGTCACAGCATTCCTTACCGGTTTAGGCATTGTTGGTTTTACCATCGGCTTCGCGCTGCAGGATGTAATGAAGAACTTCGCATCGGGAATTATCCTGCTGCTTCAACAGCCGTTCCATGTTGGCGAATCAATTGAACTGGCCGGTTTTGAGGGTACTGTGCTGGCGATTGACTTGCGCACCACCGAAATAAGAGCATCGGATGGACGGATCGTGATCCTGCCAAATGCGAGTGTGCTGGCCAACCCCATTGTGAACTATACCCGGGCACGACAGCGGCGCGTCGACCTCAGCCTCAGCCTTTCTCATGGCACCGATCCAAACATTGCCCGAAAAATTATTCTTGAGGCAATTGAAGAGGTCGAGGGTTTCATTGACAAGCCAGAGCCAATCATCGTATTCGATAATCTGACAAGTTCTGCATTGATCTTAACAGTCAATTTCTGGATCGATGCATCGAAAACCAATCCAGCTCATGCAAAGGATACTGTTCTTCTTAAAGTAAAATCGGCTTTCAATCAGCAAGGGATTGAAATTCCCCATCCAGTGCAGGCAGTTTATTCGAAGAGTTAGGTGTACAAGTATGCACCTATTGTTTGTTTACTTGTACACAGTCACTCATAACTCCAGCTTCTCTCCGATAATATGAGCAATCGTACGCGCCGCGGCGGGGTTTCCAGCGCGGCGGCAGTTTTCAACGACCTTTTGTCGCTCTGCAGGATGTGAAATCCAGCGGGTGAGCGCACGCACCGCGTCCTGAGGATTCGGCGCCCAAACTCCGGCACCTTCCTCCTGGACAAAAGTCACATTTCCATCTTCCTGGCCGGGTAACTTTGAATACAAAATAATGGGTAATTCCGCGTTGAGCGCTTCCGCGATCGTGCCGGGGCCTGCTTTGGTCACAATGAAATCAGAAGCGCGCATGAAATCAGGCATATCGTGTGTGAAACCATAAATCATTGTGGGATTATCCCAGTGATATGCTTCGAGACTCGCTTTCAGGCGCTGATTCCGCCCGCAAACGATGATCAGCCCCACGTCCAGGCCCGAAGCGTCTATTGCATATGCGGTCTTTGCGAGCGGGCCCATCCCTTCCCCACCTCCAACCATCAAGACGATGGGCCTGTCCACAGGCCATCCGAGTTTTTTCTGCAGAGTGCTTTTTTCTCCTATCGGCTTGCAGTACTGGTCGGCAACCGGCAGGCCTACCACACGTACTTTTTCGGGAGATATTTTGTATTTGATGGCGCGCCTTCGCGCGGTTTCAGTGGGAACAAGGATGAGGTCAGCACGGTTATCGTACCAGAGGGCATGGGTGGTTACCATATCGGTAACGACGTTGATGAAGGGCGGGCGATCAGTGCCAAGGGCTTTGAGGGCAAAGGTGTTCGCCCAGGGGTGGACGGTCACGATTAGATCGGCGGGATGACTGCGAACCAGCGCGCGCGCAGCCTGGCGCGCGATCGGCCACATCGTTGCAGTCAGGACGCGGGCACGGGCGCGTCCATCGGTAGCATGGAAACTTGCGCTCCACAATTGCGGAGCTTTGACCATATAGGGGTACAT
>DASWKT010000295.1:0-6843 GCA_036396515.1 Anaerolineales bacterium
CCGAAGAAAAACCCAAGCCGATTAATAGCCAGGGGGATAAATCTTTCTGGCTGTGCAATAATGAATTCAATCGCCTTTTGTGTGCCGATCCTGTCTCTTTCCGCATCGTCGAGGATGGTCAACAGATCCAAGGAAGGACCGAAGACGAATGAGCCATTTCCCTGAGGGTGGTAGCCAAGATATAGATTGTATCCCATCGATGTTTCGATGCCTGCCAGCTTGTGATGAAGCAGGGAATTGCGAATGACCCAGGGAGAAATAGTCACCATGAACACAATGGTTGTAAGAATCGCGCCGCGCTTTTGTCCGAGAAAAAACCACATCCACAAGATGGCCAATCCCACAAACGGAAGAATGACCGAGCGAGTGAGGGCGGTAAGAGCTAGCAAAAATCCAGCAAGCAGATAGTTCACTGTAGTTGGTTGTTCTCTGGATCTTAAGAGAAAGCAAAAAGATGTGAGAAGTAAGATGAAAAAGGGATTTTCTGTTCCGAGACCGAGAGGGTAAACAAGAAGCATGGGATAACATGCCACGATCCATGCAGAAATTCTAGCAGCCTGTTCATTGTTCTTTCCTCCTTCATCTTTCGGGAAAGAAGAAAGAGGAAAGAGCCGTTGAGCTACCCAGTATGTTAGCGGTGCCAATGGTGCGCCGAGAAATATGGCTTGTGCGAGTCGCGCGGCGAAGAAACGTGAGAAGTCTGTTCCACTGAAAAAATATACAAATGCAAGAAATGTTGGATACAGCGGCGCACGGAACGAAGCGGGAATGCCACGGACAGGATCATATTCTTTAACGGTGGACAGGTCGAAGTCTACAAAAGAGGCGAGTTGATCTAGATCCTCTTGCGCGTACCAGCGATATCCATTCCCCGCAACGATGCTGCGCGCCAGCATATCATATTGGAACATATCATCGAGGCCGATACCCAATCCACGGGCGAGGATGACAGGAATCAGGCGCAGAACCAGGGCAACAAGGTAAATGCGGAATGAAAAGGATTTAAACATAAACACGGATTGTGCTGATTCTACATTCATCCTCACAGTCCGTGTTTATTTTATGCAAGCACGTGCATTTTGGCTTTGAGCGCCTCAATGCGCCTTGCCAGATACGGAATAAAGTAGCCGTTATATTTCTCCCACAGTTCGGGACGCATCCAGTCTGTGCCTTTGACGCGGCCGCGGCAATTCTCGGAGCCACAGTAACAATCAAACTCATCGTAAGGCGTGCCGTCGCACATGGCATAGTCGAAGTTGAGCTCCTCGCCTGTTTCGATGTCACGCATGGCGAGCAAACCAATTTGGCCCGTAAAACCGACATTTGGTTCGCAGGAGTGATTGAAGCAGTCGGCAGGCTCGAGGTCCGCTGGGGTCTCCAGATAAAAGCCTTCTTCAATCTGAAGAATGCGTTGAGTGAAGTCTGGCATATGCGGGTCGAGCTCGTGTTCAGCCACTACGCGACCTCCCCAGATGGATATCAGCTCACCTTTCTGGATTGGCTCCCGAGCAAATACGCCGCATCCGCCTTTCTCTTCGAACGGTCCCGAATCGCATTTCGGGTTCAGGTAGGAGTGAAATTGACCAGTCATTTTTTCCTTTCTTTTTGGTGAAGGCATGTCGCCCAGAATATCTTTGGCGCAGTCGCCAAAGGCAAAACACAACGGACAAACAAAAACAGCCAAACCACAACAGCGCCTAACCACTGTGTTGACTGCATTTGACTTACCGCTCCAAACATCAAATCCAAAAGTTGGTGCGACCGACAATGGGCACAAACCAAATTTCAGAGTCAAGATCAGCGCTGCACTGTGTAAGCAGTCCCGCCGCCTCACCAAGTATTATCGGAGGGCGGCGGAAGCCAGAATTTATTCGTGGCGTAAATTAGAAAATGAGCACAAGTATTTCTTCATTCACACTCGTGCGAGTCTAGCTATAAAATTCTCCTTGGTAGTGTTGAGCGCAATTGTAATGGGTTAAATCCCGATGTCAATCTTTTGGATGGAGGACTTTTGGGTAGATTCATCGCGCGGAATCTTTATGATGATGTCTGCCTTCGCTTCGCACAAGTCGATATTTGATACCGTTTAACAGAAGTGACAGTCACCCCTTTATTATTTTGATCCGCCTTCCGAGTCCGAACTTTGCGCAGATATCCGTTGTGCAAAAAAGATGGGAAGGAAGGTGATCAGAATGACAAACGTCGCGACCACATTCGTCACAGGCCGGTCACGCGGGCGCGTCAACTGGCTGAAGATCCAAATCGGCAGCGTGGATTGTTGTCCGGCCGTAAATGTGGTCACGATCACTTCATCGAACGATAACGCAAAGGCAAGCATACCGCCTGCGAGAAGCGCGGTCGCAAGATTGGGCATCACAACATGGCGGAACGTCTGGAAGGAATTCGCTCCCAGATCCATGGACGCCTCGATTTGCGAGCCATGCAACCGGCGGAAGCGCGCCAGCACGTTGTTATATACGACGACTACACAGAAGGTGGCATGCCCGATAATGATCGTCCAGAAGGAGAACGGGATGTCCAGGCCTCCAATTGCCGTGCGCAGGGCAATTCCGGTGACGATACCGGGAAGGGCGATGGGGAGGACCAGCAAAAAGGAAATCGCCTCCCTGCCAAAGAATTTGCTGCGATAGACCGCCGAGGCGGCAAGGGTCCCCAAGACGAGTGCAACGACCGTCGCGATTGCGGCAACTCGAAAACTCAAGGACAGCGCCTCCCAAAGGTCTTCACGTTGAAAGGCAATGGCAAACCATTTCGTCGTAAATCCGGGCAATGGGAAGGTATAAGTGCGTTCATCCGGGGTGAATGTATAGAGAAAAATGATCCACATGGGCACATGCAAGAAAAGCAAGGTACCGAGTGCAGCGATCTTCAAAGCCCAGGAGGCTCGCGGAGTTGAGGATGCATTAAAGCGCATCGAATGCTCCAAGTCTGCGAGCAACCAGCAAATAGACGATCATGATTACCACGGGACCCATGGTCATCGCCGCCGCCAGAGGAATATTACCCGCCGTACCCTGATAGGAGTAGACCGCCTGCCCAATAAAGAACTTTGAATTTCCAAGTACACCCGGAATAATAAAATCGCCCAATGTCAGCGAGAACGTGAATATGGACCCTGCTACTACGCCGGGGAAGGCAAGCGGCAGAATTACATTACGGAACGTCTGCATAGGATTCGCTCCCAGATCGCCCGAAGCCTCGAGCAGCGATCCTGGCACCCGCTCAAGCGCGGTTTGGATCGGTATGATCATGTACGGCAGCCAGATATACACAAACACGATGAACATGCCAATGGGCGAAAGCGCGAGCGAGGAACCTCCGATGACTTCAAAACTTAATAACCATTCCAGCACCCCATCGAGTCGGAGCAGGGTGATAAACCAGGACAGGATTCCCTCCTTCGCCAGGATTAACTTCCAGGCATAGACTCGCACAAGATAGCTCGACCACAGGGGAACAGTCACGGCGATCAGCAGCCATGTCTTCAATCTCGGTGAGGCGAATTTCGCAATGTAATAGGCCAGAGGGAAAGCGATCAGCACATCTGCCAGCGTGACGACCGCGGCCATCGAGGCGGTACGCAGAAATATCTCGCGGTTCGCAGGAGTGAACAACTGAGAATAGGTCCTCAGTGTGAATTCACCAATGACCAGGCCGGTGAAATCATCAATCGAATAAAAACTGTTTATCAGAAGCGAAAACAATGAGCCAACATAAACCACGGCCATGTAGATCATTGGCGGTCCCAGTAGAAGGAACAGGATCAGTCGCGGGCGTTGATACAAGAAGGTGGATATGCGGGTTAGCATGTCAGGCTCCTACACGGCTGATGTGATCTTTGTGCCAGTGAAGTCGCACCTTCTGCCCCTTTGCCGACAACACGTCCATCGAGGTGGTCTTGAGGTTCTGTTCGATAACAACCAGGTCGCTGCCCTCGTCGATCTGGACGAGGTAGCGGGTATACAAGCCAAGATACACAACGTCGCGGACCACCCCGTCTATGGAAACCATGTTTCCATCGGTCGAGCCTCCGGAAGCGCCAAGGTGAATCTTTTCGGGCCGAACCGAAAAAGTCTGGTCTGATCCTGTGATTCGCTTGGCCACATCGCCGCTGATCAGGTTGGACGTGCCGACAAAACCCGCAACGAACGCGGAAACCGGTCTTTCATAGATGTCGGAGGGCGCGCCGACCTGCTCGATCCTGCCTTCGTTGAAGACTGCGATCCGGTCACTCATAGTCAGGGCTTCCTCTTGATCGTGGGTGACAAAGATGAAGGTGATCCCGACGCGCTTCTGGATCGATTTGAGTTCCACCTGCATCTGCTGGCGCAATTTCAAGTCGAGAGCGCCGAGAGGCTCATCGAGGAGCAAGACTTTGGGATGATTGATCAGGGCACGGGCAAGGGCGACGCGCTGTCTCTGTCCGCCGGATAGCTGCGAGGGCTTGCGATATCCAAACCCGGGGAGGCGGACGAGGTCGAGCATCTCATCCACCTGTTTCAGGCGCTCGGATTTTGCCACTCCCTTTATCATAAGGCCATAAGCAACATTGTCCTCAATTGTCATGTGCGGGAACAACGCGTAGTCTTGAAAAACTGTATTCACATCGCGCTCGTACGGCGGCAGGTCAGATACTTCCTTTCCGTAGATGTAAATGGCCCCCGAGGTCGGCCTGTCAAAACCCGCGATCATGCGCAGGCAGGTGGTTTTTCCTGATCCAGAAGGACCCAGCATCGAAAAGAACTCACCGTCGCGGATTTCGAGATCAACTTGATCCACGGCTTTTACTTCCCCAAAGTATCTGCTGACCTGGTCAAAACGGATTGCAGGGATTGAAGAATTGGTCATGGCATTGATAGCTCGTCGGACGATACAAGAGAACGTCAGGCGAGAAAACTCTCGCCTGACCCTGAAAACTGGGCAGCCAGTTTAGCGGCCGCCAATCACGGCTACATAGTTTGTGACCCACTCATGGTAGGGAACACAATCTGTGCGACCGTCCCCGCAGTCCGAGGTGGGCGTGCGCCACCAGAGGATCTTGTCGAAGTCATTCAAGCCGTTGTTCACACAGCCATCGGCTCCGAGAAGTTCATTCCCTTCACAGGCATCCAGACGCACGGGAATATTCTGGAACCAGGCCGCCAAATCACCCTGCACTTTGGGGTCGAGTGACCATTCCATCCACGCGTACGCACAGTTCGGATGAGCGGAATCTATATGCAGCATGGTTGAATCCGCCCAGCCTGTCGCGCCCTCAATCGGAACGACCTTATCGACCGGCGCTCCCCCGGCCTTCAGCAGATTTGCCTGGAACGGCCATGAACCCGAAGCCGCCACGCCTTCATTAGTAAAGTCATCCATTTGAATGAAGGCATCATGCCAATAGCGATTGATCAGGGCTCGTTGCTGGCGCAGAAGATCAATTGCAGCATTGAACTGATCGCGGTTCAATGCATACGGATCTGTGATGCCGAGTTCAGGTCTGTGGTACATCAAATACACAGCTGCGTCAGCCACGTAGATCGGGCCATCATACGCCTGGATGCGGCCTTCATTGGATTGTCCATCAGGCAGCACTGTCTCCTCGAATACGACACTCCAACTGCTCGGCGGTTGATCGCCGAAGACCTCGGTGTTATACATCAGGATGTTTTGACCGGACGAATAAGGCACACCGTAATGAACACCATCCACGGTATGCCAGGGAGCGTCCTGCAGCCGCTCATCGATCATGCTGTAACTGGGGATCCTAGAAATATCAATCGGCTGAACTCTGCCACCTGAGATCAGGCGGTTGGAGGCGTCACCCGATGCGGTCACGAGATCAAAACCGCCTTCGTTCATCAGGGCTACCATTTCATCGGAGGTCGCGGCGACTTTATTACTCACCATACAACCGGTATCCGCTTCGAATTGGGTAACCCAGTCATAATTTGGATCGGTTTCGCCGCGCTCAATATAACCAGCCCATGAAACGATCGAGAGTTCACCTTCAAGTTCCTGAGATACGGGTGCTTCCGTTGCGGCCGGCGCTTCTGTGGCGGCCGGAGCCTCAGTGGCTGCAGGGGGTTCGGTAGCCGGCGCTTCCGTGGCTGGGGCCTCCGTCACCACGGGCGCTTGGGTTGTTGCCGCACCTCCACAAGCGGAAAGCACTATGCTGGCTAACACAAACACAGATGACAGGACGAACCATTTTGACTTCATTTCTCTCTCCTTGGGAAATTTGTTTGGTCAACAATTTAAAGAACCAGTTGGCTTACCTTCGAATACTTACCTCCTTTCAAGGGTTATGACACCGCGAGCTGTATTTCGATACGACATCTCCAATTCAATTATATGGAATTATAGGGTCGAAAGTCAATCGAAGATTTCCGATAATGACACCAATTTGTATTTGGACAGAGTCCGCCTGGTTTAACCCATTGATTCATGCTGTTATGTGGAGGCAACCTCTCCTCAACCGATCGCCAGCATCACCATTGCACGGAAGCCGTTATACGCCGAAGCCATGGACTGCGTCGTGAATGACACGCGCGTTCCATCGCGTTCTGTAAACGGGATGCGCGTGGCGCGGTCCGCCATATCCGATGTAAAGAACTCCACTGCCACTCGGACAGGCGAATCCAACACAAACAGTTCAGGCACATCCCCATCAACCAGCCGCCCATGGCGCGCGCCGCACACATAAAGATCAGCTCCTGAGAGGCCTGCGGTGTCAGACACTCAGCCGCAAAGCGACCCGTTGCCTGTTTCACCACGGCGGTTTCCATCTCACCCAGTAATTCGGTCACCTGCGCGCAAGCCGTTTGATCGCCAGAGACC
>DASWKT010000296.1:0-5364 GCA_036396515.1 Anaerolineales bacterium
CTGCCTGGCTATTAGTCCTGAACTTTATATTCTTCTGAATTCGGGTCGAACGCAATGCGGAATGTAGACTTACTGATCGCCTTGGTGGAAGCTTTGCTAATGGCCCTATCCGCGGCCTTCATATTCATTTTGTGGGCAGCCACTTCAGAGGCTTTGGTGGAGGCTTTGCTGATGGCTCTATCCGTGGCTTTGGTATTCATTTTGTGGGCAGCCACTTCAGTCACAATAAGCTCATCAAGAAGTTTGCGTTCCTCATTGGATAGGGTAGCACGCAGTGCGGACAATTTCTTGAACAGTCGTTTAGAAGCTTGCTTTTCAGTGGTCTTCATGTTTTATCTCCTTTTGATATAACATTTGAATATGGTTGATTTTAATATACAACTTTATCGTTTGTCTGTCTGTCACCTAGGCGACATAAAAGGTTAGACCAATAAGTTGCTTTCCAGGCTCTCAAGAGCTTTACGATTCAAGATTAGGATGCGGCCGCGCCCAGTGATCAGCCAAGCTTCACGCCGCCATTTGCCAAGTGCCTTCGCAACGGTTTGACGGATCAGACCGGTACGATGGGCAAGTTCATCCTGAGAGATGGTGACATATCCTTTTTCATGTTCCTGTTCTTCCAATTCCAAAAGGAGTCTTGCCAGGCGGGCCTGTGCATCCAGAAACGCCAGCGCGCTTTCACGTTTACCACTCATTTGTAAACGGTTGGCAGTGATCTCCAGGATGAGACGGGCCAGTTGTGGTTCGTCATCAAGAATGCGGAGAAATGCTTGCCGCGGGATCGTCAAGAGTTCACTATTCGAGCGTGCGACCGCACTCGTGGAACGGGATTTTTTGGTCAGGATGCCCAATTCGCCGAACATGTCCCCGCTATGCATCTCGTTGATCACCATCTCGCGGCCATCAAGACTGTTCAGCACAATGGAGATATTTCCACTACGAACTAAATATGCTGATTCAGACGGATCGGACTGAAAGAATAGAATTTCCCCTTTGGCAATCTGCTCAAACCTGCTCGAACGCGCGAGCAGCAACAGGGAAGATTCGCTCAGATTGGAAAAAGAGTGGATGCTTCTGAGAAATTTCAATCTCTCAAATACAGGGTCTGAACGCGTCTTCATTTTAGTATGAGCCTTTTAATCACGACCGCTGTGAAATCATCGTCTTGCGGCATGCCCTGACCATAATCCTGGATGATATCCCATAAATGCTCACAGATACGTTGTGCACGTTTGTGACGGCTTGAGGAAAGTGACACAGCCAGGGCCTCATATCCAAATTCAATTTCCTCAATATCACAAGCCTCATTCAAGCCATCCGTAAAAAGGAGAAGTGTGCCCCCCGGTGGAATGGTGACCCGTTCCTCATCGATGGGTAGATTTCCGAACAGGCCCAGCGGCTGTCCCGGTTTAATGGGAACACTCGTTGCTACTCCGTTCCCATCCAGCATTATAGGGACTGGATGGGCTGCTCGGGCATAGTGGAAACGTCCATTCTCGCAATTTAGAACCCCATAGATCAGGGTAACGAACATGCTCGAGGCGTTAATCTGCAAGAGGTGTCGGTTGACCTGTCTCAGCACCTTTACAGGCGATCTCGAAGTCAGGGCTTCCACACGGATCAAGCTATATATCAATGACATAAACAGCGCCGCCGGAATGCCCTTATCGCAGACATCACCCACCACAATGCCCACGTGGCTTTTATCCAGCGAAAGGAAAGTATAAAAGTCGCCACCGACAGCGCGCGCAGGAATCATTAGTGCACCGAAATCAAAACCACGCCGTTTTGGCAGACTCTTGGGAAGAATACTCTTCTGAATCTGGCTGGAGATCTCAAGTTCATGCTCTAATTTCTCTTTTTCGATGATCTGCTTCTGGGCTTCCTTGAGTTCCTCGTATGCTCGCCTCAAACTCTCATTTTTTTCCCTTAGTTCGTGAATGGTCAAGTTTTCGGAATCTTCCAAGCGTTTGCTGAGCAATCCAACCAGTTCGTAAGCAAGCTGAGGCTGCCGGTGCAGAAGGGCATCAAACTCGGCGCGGTCCATTTTGAAGAGCTTCAAAGTCGTGAGTGAGCGCACAGTTGCGGTACGGTAGCCGTCATGGCTGAACAAACTCATTTCACCGAGCAAGCTTATGGCCTTGCGCGCTCCCAGGCTGCGCTCATCAGAAGTGCCGACAGATTTGAGTATTTCGACCTCACCTTCCAGCAGGATATAGAATTCTTCTTCCAATGAGCCTTCGTGAAACAGAACGTGACCGGCCGGATATTCATAGGGGACCAGCATGGACGCTAAATATTTGATCTCGCTCGGCGGTAGCGTTGCGAAAAGGGGGATTTTTCGTAAGATACCCGAGCGCATTCTAGACCTTTTGCCCAACCAGGACAGAGAAGACTTCAACTTCAACAGTCTTGCCTTTCAACTGTATCGGGCCATGTGACTTGATCTTGAACACATCACCTAAAGCCATGCGCGTGGCGTTCTCGATCAGAATGGGTTCGCCAATGACCTTGGTTTGTGCCTGGAGACGTGCTGCTAAATTGACTGTGTCGCCTACGCAGGTATAGGTGGCGCGATGTTGTGTGCCTGTGTAACCGGCGATCACCCTGCCCGATGCAATTCCGATTCCGATTTTGATCTGAGTTTTATTCAGTGCGGCCCGCTCTTGGTTAAATCCTTCCAATAACTCCATCATCTCGAGAGCAGCGCGCACGGCTTGTTCGCAATGGTCGTCGCGGTGAATCGGAGCACCGAAGATCGCCATCAACCCATCGCCAGCCATTTGATTTACGGTCCCATGATAACTGGCGATGGCATCGAACATCAATGCAAAATAATCGTTGAGCAGTTCAATGATTTCAGTCGGGTCCTCTTTCTCTGCGTAGGTCGTATACGAGCGAATATCTGCAAACATAACGCTGGCATTCACATATTTGCCGCCCAGTGAAAAGCCGGATTTCAATAACTCATCTGCCACTTCTTTTGTAGCGAAAGTGCGGAACAGTTTTCGCTGCTCATCGCGCAAACGTTTTTTTTCAAGGCTGGCATTCACACGCGCGCGCAACAAAATGGGGTTCACGGGTTTGTTGAGGTAATCTTCCGCACCCAACTCCACACACTTGACGACACTATCGATTTCATCCAATGAAGAGGTCATGATAATCGGAATCTCACGAAGTTCTGGGTTCTGCAGACAGGTTTCGAGCACCTGATAGCCATTCATCTCGGGCATTTCGATATCGAGCAACACAAGATCGAAAGAACCGGCGCCTAATTTTTCGAGCCCCAGTCTGCCATTTTCCGCGACCTCCACTTTGTGACCGTCCTTTTCGAGGCCACGCGCCAGCAGGATGCGGTTGACTTTGTTATCGTCAACAATCAGAAGATTCCCCGGCTCATGTGCAGACCTCATACTCGCATTCCCTTCAACTCTTCGGCCACTCTGCCAAACTCTTCATTCAAGACCTCAAGCCTGTTCCCAATGTCCAGGTTATTTTCTTTGCCCATGAATTCCAATTCCTTGGCGAGCGCAGCAAGCTCCAGCGCGCCGAAGGTGTTGGCATTGGACTTCAACGAATGCGCATTCCTGCGGAAGGACTCGACATCTTTCGTCGCACGCGCGGTCTGCATCTCGCTGATCATATGTGGGGCATCATCGAGGAACGCGTCTATTAATTCGTTAATAAAGTCCGCACCGGACATTTGTTTGAGTTCCTCGAAGGTCGCTTTGTCGATAACGGACATTTATTATTTCCTCTCCGCTTTCATCAACGCATCGATCAATTCATGGACTCGGATTGGCTTGCTGACGTAATCGTCCATGCCGGCGGCGAGGCACAATTCGCGGTCGCCTTCCATGGCGTTGGCAGTCATGGCGATGATGAAGGGCTGTGTAACATCTGCCAGTTTGCGGATGTTTCGCGTCGCGTCAAGTCCATCCATTTCCGGCATTTGGACATCCATTAATATAACATCATATGTCTGCCGTTCAATGGATTCTACTGCTTCAATACCATTCGACGCAATATCGGCGCGGTATCCCATCTGCTCAAGGATGCGCAAGGCAAGTTTTTGGTTGACCTGATTATCCTCCGCGAGCAAAATGCGCAAGGGATGTCTTATTGCCATCTCCACGTCCATAACGGCTTTGGCCGGTTCAGGCTTGGTGGTGACGAGGCTTCTTGCGAAGATGCCAGCCAGGGCATCGTAAAGAGCCGAGGGCTTCAGGGGTTTGGTCAGATAGGCGGAGAAATGTAATTCATCTGCACCGAGTTCGCGCCTGCCGAGAGATGTCAGAAGGATGATGGGGAGGGCTTTTTCGTCCTGTAGATTACGGATCTCGCGCGTGAACATGAGGCCATCGAGTTCGGGCATGTGCATGTCGGTGATGATGAGGTCGAAGCGTTCGCCAGTTTGAATCCATTGCAACGCTTCGCGTGGATGCTCCGTTTCGCGCGAGGTCATGCCCCATTTTTCCGTTTGCAATTTGAGGATGCGGCGGTTGGTGGCGTTATCGTCCACGATTAGGACGGTCTTGCCCTGTAAGGCAGATTGGATGCCTTTGACATCGCGCGCGGTCTTGCGTTCGGGCACCTCGGCAGGTGCGGCTTTGATGGTGAAGATGAATTTGGAACCTGCTCCAACGCCTTTGCTTTCGGCATGCATTTCGCCGCCCATCATTTCAGCGAGACGTTTGCTGATGGCAAGACCCAGACCCGTTCCGCCGAATTTGCGCGTGGTAGATGAATCGGCTTGCGAGAAGGATTGGAACAGGCGCGCCATATGACTCTCCGAAATACCGATGCCAGTATCGCGAACGGTGAATTGCAATTCCTTTTTGGATTTGCCTTTCTTGACCGTGAGAACGACTTCGCCTTTCTCAGTGAACTTGACCGCATTGCTGAGCAAGTTGATCAAGATCTGGCGCAAGCGGGTCACATCGCTCTTGATGCCTACGGGCACATCATCATCAATGATATATGCCATGTCGAGTCCTTTTTCAACGGCGCGGCCAGCCGTCAAGTCCAGCGCGGATTCGACGCATTCGCGCAGATCGAAAGGTTGATACTCCACATCCATCTTGCCTGCTTCGATCTTGCTGAAGTCGAGGATGTCATTAATGATGGCAAGCAAGGCATCGCCTGAATTGCGGATGGTCTCGGCGTAGTCCTGCTGTTCTGTGTTAAGCGATGTGTCCATGAGCAAACCGCTCATGCCAATGACCGCGTTCATCGGTGTACGGATCTCGTGACTCATCGTGGCAAGGAAGGAACTCTTGGCTTCGTTGGCTTGCTCCGCCGCGGCGCGGGCCTGCTGGACTTCGTTGAAGAGGCGCACATTCTCGATGGCAATCACTGCTTGGC
>DASWKT010000297.1:0-5584 GCA_036396515.1 Anaerolineales bacterium
ACGAGGGTAAAATTACTTTATGAACTCATTTCGACTTAAAAACGAAGGCTGGCTGTATTGGCTGGCCTTTCTTCTCGCCCTCGGCTTTCGCCTCATTCAACTCGGCGCATCCCCATTGACTGATTCTGAAGCGACTCTGGCCTTACAGGCTCTGCATATTGCGCGGGGCACAAATCCTTTGCTCGGGCCTCAGCCTGGCTACATCCTGTTTACCAGTATTTTCTTTGCCATCATCGAGAGCACGAACTTCATGGCGCGCTTTGTCCCGGCAATCGTGGGGAGCACGCTTGTCTTTGTCCCCTATTTCTTTCGTGAAAAAATCAAACCGCGTCCCGCATTGATATTGGCTTTTCTTTTTGCATTTGATCCCGGACTCGTGGCGCTCTCCCGGCAGGCGGGCGGAACCATATTAGCGGTCACATTCCTGCTCTTTGCCTGGGTCATGTGGATTAACCGACGCGCCGTCCCTGCTGGAATTTTTGCCGGCCTGGCGCTTCTCTCCGGGCCTTCACTCTGGGCTGGGCTGCTTGCGCTGGGTCTCACATGGGTCTTTTCCCAGGGGACGGAAGCAAAATCCACAATAGATAACGAAGAATTCGATATACTTGCGCCTGAGGCAAATCAGATGGCAGACCCATCTCCGGTTCACAATCCTCACTTTCTCAATTCCCAATTCTCGAACATCGAATTTCGCCCAGTCATCATTGCTTTCATCGTCACGCTCCTCCTGGGCGGCACGCTCTTCTTTCTCTCACCGAATGGACTGAGTGCATGGCTTTTGTCGCTGCCTGCCTATCTAAGAGGCTGGACATCTCCTTCTGCCATGACGGCGGGACGCACGTTATTGGCTCTCCTCGCCTACGAACCGCTGGGTATCTTTCTTGCGATCCTTTCTATTATTCGCGGCTATCGAACGAAAAGTCCGATTACCATTCGTCTACGTTTGTGGCTGGGCGTCGCGTTGCTCCTGGCGGTATTTTATCGCCAGACCAGTGAACTTGTCTGGGTTATTATCCCCTTGTTGACGCTTGCTGCGCTGGAACTTGCACGAAGTCTTAATATCTTTTCCGAAGAGCGCGTGGAGGTTGGTTTGGTTAGCGGGGCGCTTCTGCTCCTGCTTGTTTACATCTGGCTCGATGTTGCCAAGATCGCCATCGACCCGTACAGCCAGTTTGGTGCCACAACCGCGCTGCTCTTTGGTAAACAAGTTCAGCTTCAAGCCGCGCCTTACTGGGTGCTGGCGGGCGCGGCACTTATTATCATTCTGTGTATTTCATTTGTGGCAGTCGGGTGGTCCAGCCGCACAGCCTGGCTCGCGACGATCTGGTCCTTTACAGTCTTCCTTGGTGCGTACAGCCTTGCCACGGCCTGGGGTGCAAGCGGATTACGTACGCCGAACGGTGTGGAATTATGGACTCCCGATCCACGGCCACTGCACGCGGACCTGCTGCTGGCCAGCGTGAATGACGTCTCTGAATTCAGCCTCGGGCATGCTCAGTCTCAATCTGTGACCATCATGGGAATCGATTCTCCTGCTCTTGAGTGGACCCTGCGCAATCACCAAGTCGAAGTCGTATCCATTCTCGATCCTCAAATTGCGCCGCCGCTCGTGATTACACCACTTATGGAAGATCTGGGTCTCCCATCTGCCTATCGCGGGCAGGATTTCACCTGGAGACAATTCGTGCTGTGGGAAGGGATTCGAGGTCCTGATTGGCTGCGCTGGCTGGTTTACCGTCAGCTGCCGAGAGAGAATGAGACCATCATCCTGTGGGTCCGTGATGATCTGTTCCCGGATGCGCGTGAAACCACTACTACACCCTGAACAAACTTTGCTCTCGCCGGGTCTGCAATCCAGCTTAAACAAGAAAGGCATCCTGCCCATCCGAGTGGACTGACTCCGAGCCAGATACTATGCCTTCTACCCCTCCCTCTGCCATTGCCATTGATGGCCCCGCCGCATCGGGTAAATCCACACTGGGGCTGCGACTCGCCAACGCTTTAGGTTATCTTTTCTTTGATACAGGGATCATGTATCGTGCTGTCACGTGGCTCGCCTTGCAGCGTGGCATCGATGTGCGCGATGAAGCCGCGCTCACTGCGTTGGCTGAGAAAACACAAATCGACATCGCGCCAGCTTCAAGGTCCGATGGACGCGCAGGCGATGTGCTTGTTGAGGGAACAGATATCACATGGGAAACGCGTCTTCCAGAAGTGGAAGCAAACGTTTCCATCGTATCCGCGTATCGGGGTGTGCGCAGCGCATTGAGTCAACAACAAAGACGCATTGGTCAACGCGGTCATATTGTCATGGTTGGGCGCGATATAGGGACTGTCGTTTTGCCAGAAGCGGACCTGAAAATTTATCTGGATGCCAGTGCTGAACAACGCGCTCGAAGACGCTATGACGAGCTCATCGCGCGCGGCGCACAGGCGGATTACAATGAGATCCTGACCAAAGTAATCGAACGCGACCGCATCGACTCGACCCGCGACGTGGCTCCGTTAAAAGCAGCGGACGATGCCATTGTGCTTGACTCCGATAAACTCGATGCCGACGAGGTCTTTGAACGGGTGCTGGCTCTATGCAGGTGAATGACGCTTATCAGGTACCTCTTCGATTCAGGATCATACGACCACTCCTGAAAGGATTATTCCGAGGCATCTTTCATATATTGGGACATGTAAAGATCGTTGGAAAAGCGAACATCCCCTATGGAAACCCATATGTGATTGCGATGAACCACGTCTCGATTTTCGACCCGCCCTTCGTGGCTGCGTTCTGGCCGGAAGAGTTGGAAATTATCGGTGCGGAAGATGTATTCGCTAAACCTGGCCAGGGACAATTGTTGAAATTATACGGGGTGATCCCTGTGCACCGCGGCGATTATGACCGCACATTGCTTACCAGAATCATTCGTATCATCAAGTCGGGTTTTCCCTTGCTCATCGCGCCCGAGGGCGGGCGTTCGCACGTTACTGCCATGCGACGCGCAAAACCCGGTGTCGCATATATTATCGACCAAACAGGTGTGCCAGTCTTGCCCGTGGCCCTGATTGGGACGACAGAGGATTACTGGCAGCGTGCCAGGCGCGGCCAAAGGCCGCTGCTTGAAATGCGAATTGGCAAGCCCATTCATTTGCCCGAGATCACCGCCAAAGGCACAGAGCGACATGAAGCTCGGCAAAGAAATGCGGACCTGGTGATGTCTTATCTGGCTGGCCTTCTGCCGGAGGAATATCGCGGCGTGTATGCAGAATCAGCCATCTCTCCCACCTAAACCTGTCACTCAAAGCTGGCGACCAGACCTGGTCGTTCTGCCACGTTTGACGTTTGCGCGGCGGGCTTTTCGCGCCTTCACCCGGGGAGCTGCAAAACTGCTTGCGTTTTTTACGATGCGTGCCACGATCACCGGGCTCGAAAATTTCCCGAAACATGGACCAGCACTGGTTGTTATCAACCATCTCGGTGATGCAGATGCGGTTCTGATTATGGCAACCCTTCCCATCGCAATTGAAGGGATGGGAAAGATCGAGTTGAATGAGCACTGGTTCGTCGGGCCGATATTCCGTGCCTACGGGATCATTTGGGTGCATCGCGGCCGGCCAGACCGCAAAGCATTACGTGCCGCGCTGGATGGGCTGGCCGGAGGGCGAATGATCGCGCTTGCCCCAGAAGGGCGCCAATCTCTGATCGGGGGATTGGAAGATGGAAATGCAGGTGCAACTTTCCTCGCGCTTAAATCGGGCGCGCCGATCGTACCAATTGCGCTGACAGGCACTGAAAATCAAAGTCTTTATGGTCATATGAGAAAGTTTAAGCGTGCGCCGGTGACGCTCTCCGTGGGGAAACCGTTTGTGTTGTTCCCGAAGGGAAAGCAGGCTGATCGTCAGGAAATGATGCGAGATGGGACACGCCAGATCATGGAGACGCTGGCGGGTCTGCTTCCTGAAGCGTACCGGGGAAAGTACAAGACCACTCAAGCCGAATAGCAGTTGTGATTTGGCGCTATAATGACTCCATGCAATTCGTGGCAACGCTGCTAACCCATCTTGCCTATCTCAATCCAATTCCGCTTGCGGGATGGCTTATATGGCTGGGGCTGGCAGGGCTGCTGGGTTTTGCTCTTTTTAGCTGGCGGGATTATCATCCAGAATGGAATGTACGCCTGTGGGGGATTTTGATCGTGCTCATCATTGCTACACCTTTTACGGCTTTGTTTCTAGGGCTGGAGTTTCCCACCGGCTCCGCGCTACCTGTGCCTGGCTTGCCCGAGGAACCGCCAGGTTCCACAATGATGGTCTTCTCTGCCGTACCGTGGGCTCTGGCGGGCGGCTTGCTCGGTCCATTTGCCGCGGCTGCATTGGGCATGCTGAGCGGGCTTCTGCGCGGCGTATGGGACACCCACAGCCTTTTCTCCATACTTGATCTGGGATTGATGGGGGCAATTTTCTCAGTTGTGACGCGGCAAAGATATCGTACATTCTTGTTTCGTTTGTTGAGGCAGCCACTCGTCAGCGCGTTAAGCCTTACGCTGGTTCACTTATTGCTTTTTATGTTGAGCGCTTTTTTTACTGTTTCTACCTCCGCTTCTGTGACCGAAAGACTGGACTACGTATTGAGCAACGCAGGCGTGATAAGCATTGCTTTTGGCGGCGAGATGTTGATCGCAGGACTGGCCGCGCAGGTCCTGGCAAGTGTTTTCCCGAACCGCTGGGGCAAGCTGGGGATGCTTCAGCCTTCTCCATCGGAAAGAAGCATCGAAACGCGCTTTATCTCTGGCACCGGGACGATCATTTGTATATTGCTGCTCACGCTGTTGATCGGGGACTGGATCGTCGCAGGCGCAGCAGCGCGAAATTTACTGCAAGATCGTCTTGCAAGCATGGCGGAAACCTCCGCGCGGAGCCTTCCGTTCTTTCTCGAAACCGGTCAAAACCTGGTCTCGCGCTTTGCTTCAGACCCTCAATTGGCCCAAACAGCAGATGCCAATTTGTCTGCGTTTCTTGCAGAACGTATTCAATCCATCCCATATTTCAACCAGCTTAGTGTTCTGGAGGTGGGATCTAATTCCGTCGTTGCAAGTTACCCGGCTGACCCGGCTTTTCAATTGACACAACAGGAAGAAGCCGGGCTTTTGCTCGTTTCACAGGGTGTGCTTAATCAAGTCTATGCGATTCCACCCGCTGCGCCCGGGGAGGCTGCGCGCATTTCATTTGTTGCCGCCGTTCCGGGGTCGCAAAGGGCGCTGGTTGGCCGCACGGACTTGCAGGCCAACCCGTACATGCGCTCGCTTATCGAAAATTTGAACAGCCTTCAGGAGTTAAATGGGGCCGGCTTGCTGGTGGATGATCAGGGAAATATCCTCTATCATCCGCAGGCGGAACAGATCATGACCTCCTATAACGGACAACGCAGTGATCAGCCCGCGTTCTTCGATGAAACCGCATCACTTGGAACCCGGCAACTGGTCTATTATCAACCGGTGCCAGGCCACCCGTGGGCAATTGTGCTTACGATCCCGGCACAGGAGACACAACAGCTCGCGATTGATATTGCGTTACCGATCTCGTTGATGATTAT
>DASWKT010000298.1:0-32717 GCA_036396515.1 Anaerolineales bacterium
CCAGCCAGATATTCACAAAGTCCCCTTTGGGGATTTTCTCCCCTCCAATACGGTCCCGACCGCGATGCCAACGAAGGCCGCAACAATTAAGCCGAGTTGATAAGGCAGGGGATATGCCACCAACGCGACGATGCCTGCTGAAATTGCCGCGGCAATGGCCGGACGCTCCTTTAGGACAGGGACAACCATTGCAATGAAAGTGAGCGGCAAGGCAAAATCGAGCGACCAGGACGCAGGGATGGCTGTGCCAAGCCAGATTCCCAGCGCGGTGCTGATCTGCCAATCCATCCAGAGTACAAGGCCCGCACCGAGCAGGAACCAGTGACCGTAAGGAGTGATCCCTTCCTTCTCAAAATGGATCACGGTTGGAGCATAGGCTTCGTCTGTGAGCAGATAACTCAACAGCGCTTTCCAACGCGTCGAAAGGGAGGCAAGATACGGGGCGAGCGAAGCGGAGTACAACATATGCCGCAGGTTCACGACCGCGATGGTCAACACGATCACTAATCCAGGGGCCGATTCGCGCACGAGCTGGGTCGTGATGAATTGCGCCGATCCCGCAAACACAATGGATGACATCAACTGCGCGGCAGAGGCGGGTAAACCAGCATTCATAGCCAGCGCACCGTAGATCATGCCGAATGGAAAACCACCGATCAGCAGCGGGATTTCAGCACGAACGCCCGCCCAGAAATTTTTGCTTTGTTCGCTCATAAATATTCCTCGCGCTGAGCGGAAACGCCGAAGGCGTTGCAGTCGAAGCGCGTGTAACCATGAAATTTAACGTAGGCTTGAAACTCGCCCTTCGTCTACGGGTCTCGACACGAGGTGTCTCAACCCTCCGCTCAGGACGAGATAATACTTGCCGCGACGCGCTGACCGCTCTCCACTGCGCCCTCCATGTATCCTTGATATGCCGTGGCATGCTCGCCAGCAAAGAACAAACGGCCCGCGGGTTCGAACAATGTGCGCCAATGAGCGGTCACCTCACCCGGCCCCAGCGCCATATACGAGCCGCGCGTGAAGGGTTCATTGGGCCATGCCACGGTTGTCGTATGTTCGATCAATTCAGACGAGCCGGGGAATACTTTTTCTACTTCTGCAACAGCCACTCGAATGCGCTCTCCGTCAGGTAAGGCAGCAAGCTTTGCGCCTGGCTCTCCGCCTGTATAAACGGTGATGATCCCATCTTCAGCATCGACATGGCTCGTGGCATGCCAGGTATAAACGATGGGCGCGTCCGTCGCCAGCCGTCCATTCCAGCCTTTATCGTTCCAGAAGCGCTTGCGGTACTGGATCATTACCTTCGTCACTGCGCCATACGAGACTTCATTTATCATGCGCTGATGCGCGGGGGGCAAAGGAGGATCAAACTTGATCAGTCGTGCAGTTGTCAACGGGACCGCAAGAATGGCAAACGCGGAGGAAATTGTCCGGTAAGAATTGCCTGTCTTATGAGCCACCATCACTCCATCATCCATGGCGCTGATGGACGTCACCACCGTGTTCAATCGCACATCTGACAACCCATCCGCAAGGGCGCGCGGGATCAGATCATTCCCGCCGATCACACGCCAATTAGATTTTCTCTCCGCTGTGCTGTAAAACATCGCCGCATTCCGCGCAAGATCGAGCAGGGAATGACGCTCAGGCTCGGTCGTATATTCGGAGCGAACATGCTGGACGAAATCGTTCTTCGCGAGCGGATGCACGTTCAGGCCGTTGAGCCACTCAGCAGTGGATTGCCGGTCGAGGCGCTGCGCTTCAGGCGCCGCCTGAGGCCAGTGCGGGTCAGGGACATGTTTCCCCAACTCGGCGAGCGCGGCCCAAATTTTCCGGATCTCAGATGGAAGATTTGTCCCCCAGATGTTTGCATCGGACATCGGCCCGGATTTGCCTTCGAAGGAGGCCCAATCCCCCTCCTGCCCCTGCCAGCTTCCCACGCGTCCCAGCTTCAAATCGAATTGCTTAACGAGAGCAAGCATGTGCGCATGGGAATCTTCGATGAATTCTCCACCCGCTTCGGCCACCAATCCATTCGAGAAACTGCGCACACTGTATACGCGCCCACCGACGCGGTCACGCGCTTCGAGCACGGTAACCCTCCAGCCCGCACGCTGCAAATCATAGGCCGCGGATAGTCCCGCCAGCCCCGCGCCGATGACCGTTACTGTTTTGTAGTTGGTTGAAGTTGTCATCTATTCCAATCATTGTAGGGTGGGTTTTCAACCCGCCAAAGATGTGAAACCCGTCAGGCTTTAAGCCTGACCTACATAAGTCAGCCAGCCTGCGTATTTTTCGATCTTTCCTCGGATCGCACCGTGATAGATATTTTGAATGGCGCGTGTGATGGGACCTGTTTCCCCGTTACCGATCTTGCGGAAATCGATCTCACTCAAGCCAATCACTTCCGCGGCAGTACCACACACGAATACTTCATCAGCGGTATAGAGCTGGTCACGTGAGACCGGTTGCTCAATGACTTCATACCCCAGGTCTTCCGCTATTGTAAAAAGCGTATGACGCGTGATCCCTTCCAGCAACGGCGCGGTGGAAGGCGTGATGATCTTCCCGCGCCTGACAATGAAAATGTTTTCGCCTGTACATTCAGCCACATAGCCCTGCGGGTCGAGCATGATCGCTTCCTCGAAACCCAACCGGACTGATTCCGTCTTCGCCAGGATGCTATTGACATAATTTCCCGAAATCTTGGCTTTGGTCATCATGACGTTGGGGTGATGGCGCGTGAAGGAAGAGATGTTCGCACGAATCCCCTTGTTCAGAGCCTCCTCCCCAAGATAATTCTTCCATTCCCAGACCGCGATGGCCAGGCTGGCTTCTCCCGCGTCCACGTTCAAGGTCCACGCACCGGCGGTCACATAGATCAGCGGGCGGATGTAACATTCCGAGAAGCCATTGGCTCTGACCGTATCCTTGATCGCCTCTGTAACACTTTCCGTAGAGAATGACAAATCGCGAAAACCAAACACCTCGGCTGATTCGATCAGGCGATCCACATGTTCAGGCAAACGAAAGATCCCGGGTCCTTTATCGGTTTCATAAGCGCGGATACCTTCAAAGACTGCTGCTCCATAGTGCAACGCGCCGGTCAGGAAATGCACGGTCGCCTTCTCGTATTCGACCAGTTTTCCATCCATCCAGACGAACTTCGATTCCATACCCATAAGACATTCTCCTTTCGAAGGAGACCCTAAAGGCGTCGCCGTGGCGACATTTCGTTCGATGGACTTATAGACTTGATTTTGGCGGATTTTCAGCCAGGATCATCTATCTTTCAAGCCAAAACCTTTAGGGTCTTTCTCTGCATGATTATATCCAATCGGATTCATGAGGATGGATGATTATATTACTTGGCTCCCAGCGCTGTCCTCGGCGCTGGTATTTATCCACAATCGCCGCCGCCCCCTTCGGGGATGCTAGGCAAAGGACGGCAGCTTGAGCAATGTATTCTACTGGCTCCTGCGCAAGAACTCCCGGATTGAAATGGAGGCTGCCGCGCCTTCGCCAACTGCGGATGCGACCTGCTTGGTACTGCCATGTCTTACATCCCCTGCGGCGAAGATACCCGGAATGCTGGTCTCGAACGGAAGCGGCTCCATGGCCATGATCTCTTTTCCATGAACGATATCATGCCCTGTCAGCATGAACCCATACTGATCCAGCTCCGCGCGACCATTCAGGAAGGCTGTGTTGGGCAGCTGGCCAATGAAAATGAACGCAGCCGCAGGATGCAGCTCCTGGATGGCGTCACTATCCTTGGAACGATATTTAACGGTCTTCAACTTCGAGTCCTGTCCTTCAAGCGCCTCCACCACCGTGTTGTACTTCACTTCGATGCGCGATGCCGGTTCATTGACCTTATCCAGCGCGATCCGGCTGGCAGTGAGACGGTCTCCGCGCACGAGCAGGGTCACTTTATCGGCAAAGTTGGTGAGGTGCAAACCTTCTTCCACAGCCGAATTGCCGCCACCTATCACGACGATTTCCTTTGCACCCTTATAGAAAGGCCCATCGCAGGTCGCGCAGAAGTGGACTCCCGCGCCGATGTAGTCATTTTCACCGGGAACTTCCAGCCTGCGATAGGAGGCACCCGTCGCGACCAAGACCGCACGCGAGTGATAATGTTTGCCGTCCGATGTGTAGACTTCGTGATAGCCCTCTTCCATTTCAAGTTTCTCCACATCCACAGCCTGCAGGATCTCCACACCGAAGCGGCGCGCCTGCTGCGTCACACGTTCGGAGAATTCCTGTCCGCTAATGCCTTCAGGGAAACCGGGGAAATTGTCCAGCCCGACGGTGATGCCCGCCTGTCCGCCAAGACCAGAGCGTTCGATCAGGAGCACATCCGCGCCTTCGCGAGAAGCGTAGATTGCAGTAGTGAGACCTGCGGGACCGCCTCCGATGATGATCAGGTCATAATAGGTCTTTTGGGCTTCAGTAATTAGTCCCAGCTTCCTCGCCAGCTCAGCATTTGTAGGTTCAACCAGGAAAGAGTCATCTTCAAACACAATCGTTGGGATAATTCGTTTGCCATCGTTCTTTTGCAGAACATAGCCTTCCCCTTCCTTATCCTGCTCGATATCCACCCAGCGATAGGGAATAAACTGCTCGCCGAGAAATTTCTTTGCGCGGCGGCAATCCGGGCACCAATACGCGCCATATACAGTGACTTTGGGGTCTGTCATATGATCCTCTCCTGCCGTTGATTTGTTCCCTCTGGACGACACGACAGGGCATCTTAATTTCCCCTCACGAAAAGTGAATTATTACGGAAGCCTTAAGTCAACGGATGCCGCAGGAATGAAACAATCATGGCAATAATCATGATGAGCGCGCCGAAAGCCGCAAAGAAGACACTGATCTCGATAGTCTCGCGCGTGGTAATGAGATAGGTAGGAAGGTTCTCGAATACGCTCTGAAGTTCACTTGCACTGGTGGCGGCGTAATAGGCTGCACCCGTCAACTCCGCGATCTGTTTCAATGTCACTTCATCTATGTCTCTGCGGAAGCCCCCGCCTCCCCCGAAGCCGAACCCCCCGCCGCCAAACGGATCATCACCCTGAAATCGTGCGCCGCAATCCATAACCGAATTATTATTGGTAGTGCCAAACCCAATGGTATACACCCGAACCCCGCGCTCGACAGCCTGTTCTGCAGCCACCAGTGGATGAGGACCCGCGTTGCTTGCCCCATCCGTAAGAAGGACGATGATATGGGGCACAAACCCCTCCTCAGGAGCTGCCGGCTGGAAGGTCGAGGACGGAGAGAGATCACTCGGTGCAACCCTGTCATCCACTTCGGCAATCGCGTCCAGAGACCGGAGGATCGCACTGCCAATCGCCGTCCGGCGTGCCTCGGTCAAACTCTCCACAGCACTGTTGAGTAGCTGGACATCCTCTGTGGGAGGCTGGATCAACTCGGCAAAGCCCGCAAATGCGACGAGGCCGATCTGCCTGCCTGCCCTGTGGTTTTGAATGAAGGATTGAGCTGCATCCTTGGCAGCCTCCAGCCGGTTGGGTGGAATATCATTTGAGCACATGCTCCTGGATACATCGATGGCGAGGATGATAGAGGCTCGATTCGAAGGAACCAGCACGGTAGCCACTGGTCGTCCCAGTGCGAACACCAGGCTCGCAAGCGCCAACAGGAACAGGATGAACGGCAGATGTCTCCGCAACCAGGATTGCTGCGAAACCGCCTCGCGCATCAAGGACAGGCTGGAGTAGCGGATTGTGAAGCGCTGTCGTCGTCTCAACAGCCAAAAATAAACCGCGACGATGAGCGGGATCAAAACCAACAGGAACAGGGATCCAGGCCATAGCAAACTCATCTACTGCCTCCTTGCTCACTCACAGCACACGACCAAACCACAGAAGTGATAACGCGCCGCCAACCAAAAAAACAAGAATAGCCATGCCTGCAAAAATCGAGGTTACTTCTATCTCTTCCGGCTTGATCGACAACTTTGGTTCAAGGTCATTGTATATCCTGCGCAGTTCTTCTTCGTTCCCGGCATTGTAATACTCTCCACCGGTGATATTCGAGATCTCCTGCAACATTGGTTCGTTAAGCTGCGAATGAACAGTAAAACCTTCAATATCCAGGATCGCTCCCGCTGTACTGCCAATGCCGACAGTATAGACGCGCACGCCGAGGTCTGCCGCCAGGTCCGCCGCCAGGAGTGGGTCCGGGTTCTCGTTGTTCTCCCCATCACTGAGCAGGACGATCACGGCAGACGTGTACCAGCCCTGTGGCGCAATTATCGGCGTTTGAGGTGCTGTCAGGCTATTAGTGTTCAGGATCGGCGGGTCGCCGGCATCTACAGCGATCGTATTGAGAGAAACTAGAATACCGTTCCCGACCGATGTCCCGCGGCGCGGGACGAGGCGCTCTATCGTGGCAAGAGTCTTTTCCCTGTCACCCGTCGGAGCTTGCACGGAAAGGCCGCCGTCGCTGAAAGCGACAACCCCGATCAACACGCTGGGCGGCTGGTTCTCCACAAACTCGCGCGCCGCGGCCTTTGCTGCTTCCATGCGGGTTGGCTTCAAGTCATCCGCCGCCATGCTGCCCGAGACGTCGAATGTGAGGATGACCGTGCCCTCGACCCGCGGCAGGTTGAGCGTGGCCTGGGGCCGCGCCAGCGAAATGAGAAGCATTGTGACACCGCCCAGAAAAATGATCGAAGGAATATGACGGCGCAGTCCGGGGCCGCTCCCCATTGCATCGTGCACGAGCCCAAGGCTTCCAAATCGCGCTGCAAACCTGCGCCGGCGCTGCTGCAAGAAGAGATAGAATAGGACCAGCAGCGGGACACAGAGTAGCAACAAAAGGAGTGAAGGCCAGAGGAATGACATGCTTAAATCTGTTCCTATTTCCGGCGCCCTTGCCGTTGCTTCGCAAAACGTACAATGGCTCGCACCATGTCCTCCTCGGTGGAGAGCGACAGCATATCCACACCCGCCCGTTTGAACGCGGCTTTTAATCCCGCTTCACGCCGTTGCGCTGCATCAAAAAAACGCTGCCTGAACTTGCGGTCATGCGTATCCACATACAACTGCTCACCGGTCTCGGCATCCTGCATAACAACGATCCCAATATCAGGCAGTTCCACTTCACGCGGATCCCATAAACGAATGGCAAGCACATCATGACGCTGATTAAGCAAACTCAGCGGAGCTTCCCAGCCTGGCGCACTGATGAAATCGGAAATGACGAACACCAGCGAACGCCTCTTGAGCGTATTTAGCGCGCTATTCAAAAACAGCTTAAGATCCGTGAACGGCGCGTGAGGTAAACGCGGCTGTTTGAGCATATCATTGATGAGACGCAGGACCTGAATCCGTCCACCTCGCGCGGGAACCGTTTGCTGGAGGCTACTCCCAAACATCATCGCCCCCACTCGATTGCCGTGACGTGTCAGCAAGCGAGCGACCACCGCCACAAAATTCATGAGCACGGTCCGCTTCTGATTGTGGACCGCGCCAAAATCCACCGATGGACTCAGATCGAGCAGGAACCACGCGGTAATCTCGCGGTCTTCAACGTATTGTCGCACATACGGCGTGTCCATGCGCGCAGTGACGTTCCAATCAATATAGCGAATATCATCCTCGGCCTGATACTCCCGCAGGTCGGCAAAATCTACGCCGAAGCCATAAAACAGCGTGCGATAATCACCCTGCAACAGACCATCCAGCCGGCGGATAACGTGCCAATCCAGACGCTGTAGAATGCGCTCAGGCGTTGCTTCGGATGTCGGCATGCTCATGTAAAGGCACCACAGGGATCGGGATCCGATCCAGTATCCGGTTCAGAATATCATCACCTGTCACATTATCAGAAAGCGCTTCGTACGATAACACAATACGATGCCTCATCACATCGAGCGCCATATCCAGCACATCCTGCGGCAGGGCGTAGTTGCGTCCGCGCACGAAGGCAAGCGCCCGCCCGGTCAGGATCAGGTTGATCGAAGCACGCGGGCTTGCGCCGAACATTATGTAGCGCTCCAGTTCCTTCATGCCAACGTCCTGCGGCTTGCGTGTGGCCGTTGCCATGCGCACTGCATATTCCATCAGCGCAGGGTCAACATACACACGGTCTGCATCTTTTTGCAGCTTAAGCAGTTGATCCGTGGTCAAAACTTTCTGCACTGCCTGCAGCATACCCGTCATGCGTTCGACGATGACGAATTCCTCGGTTGAGCTGGGATAATCAACAAGCACCTTAAGCATAAAGCGGTCCACCTGCGCTTCGGGTAAAGCGTATGTGCCTTCCGTCTCGATGGGATTCTGGGTCGCGAGCACCAGGAAGGGATTCGGCACCTGGAAAGTCTCGCGGCCGATGGTCACCTGTCGCTCCTGCATCACCTCCAACAGGGCGCTCTGCACCTTGGCGGGTGCGCGGTTGATCTCATCGGCAAGAAGAAGGTTGGTAAAAACGGGACCAAGCGAGGTATCGAACTTGCCGGTCTTCTGGTTATAGATGCGCGTACCGACCAGGTCGGCGGGGACAAGATCAGGCGTGAATTGGATACGCTTGAACTCTCCACCGATTGCCTCGGCCAGGGTCTTGATCGCCATTGTCTTTGCCAGTCCCGGCACGCCTTCCACCAGGATGTGCCCGCGCGCCAGGAGCGCCACGACCATCCGCTCGAGCAGATGGTCCTGCCCGACAATCACCTTTTTCACCTCATATAAAACTTTTTCCATCGGCGTGCGATTTTCAGGCTTTGTGTTTAATACCATTGTTTAACTCCTTCTATGATTTCTTTTTATTTTCTGTTCGTTTAATAGGGAGGCAGGCCCGCGCCACCAGCTGCCGCGACATTGATGGGCACGGCAAAACCGATCCCAACGAAAAAGCTGTCCTCTGTCGGGTTGATGATGCCCGTGACAATCCCAATCACATGGCCGCTCCGGTTGAGCAGAGGGCCGCCTGAATTACCGGGATTGATCGCGGCGTCCACCTGGATCAGGCCCTCAATCATCTGATCTGTGTTGGGAGGCTTGAAGGCACGGTTAAAGCCTGAGATGACACCCGAACTCATCGAACCATACAGACCAAAGGGGTTGCCAACCACATAAGCCTCATCCCCCACTCGCATGGAGCCCGGGTTCCCGAGCGTTGCCGGGACAAGTACTTCCGGTCCCAGGAACGCACGCAGGACCGCGATATCAAGCTCCGGTTGTGATGCAAGCACAAATCCACCGGATTCCGTCCCATCTGCAAATGTGATCAATATATCGGTTGCATCTGCCACCACATGTAGGCTCGTCAGGATATCGCCCTGGTCATTGATGATCACTCCACTCCCCACACCCTTTTCCGAATCACCATTCTCGCCCTGGAAGTCCGTCTTGATCAGAACAACTGAGGGTTGTATCACTTGATAGACTTGCGCAGAATACGCAGGGCGCGGCGTTGCAGATGCGAGCACGCTGACAATTGCAGTATTCACCTGCTCTGCGGTTAATGGTTGTGTTCCGGGGATAAGAAAATTATATAGAAAGAGCGCAAGGAAGGCAGCCAGCACGCCGGAAATAAATGGAAACGAACTCCGCATACGCGCTCGAAAGCGTTGTAGTCGATTACGCAATGTATCACTTGAAGCAGAGGGTTCGCCCATTTTGTTTCCTTATACCAATGAAAGAAAGAAACTGTTCTCAGTGCGAACAGCCACCCAACACGAATTTGATAGTAACTAACGAACGAATCTTACCCACAAATATAGACCTTTTTTATTAGACCAATATGAGAAAATTTGTGGTGATCCTGAGAAAACATGATCACTGATCCTCTTCAAAGACCCTTACACTATCATATAATGAGAACAGGTAAAAAATGAAAATCATTGAACAAATCACGACTATCTTTCAGGAAAAATTCGGGCAGGCGCCCGCTCATATTGCGCGCGCGCCCGGGCGTGTGAATCTTCTCGGCGAGCATGTGGACTATAACGATGGATTCGTCCTGCCTGCCGCAATCGACCGGGCCACGTACATCGCCTTCTCACCGGCGACTTCGCAACACACTACGCTTGTAGCTGCAGACTTCAACGAACAGGCTTTCTTCTCCCCGCGAACCATTCCGACAAAGACCCAAACGGATTCCGCTCCCCTGCCCGAATGGGCGCATTATCCCGCGGGCGTGATGTGGGCGCTTCTCGAAGAGGACCTATCCATTCCCGCCATGAATGCAGTCTACACATCCAACGTTCCACGCGGCTCAGGCTTGAGCTCCTCTGCCTCTGTTGAGATGGCTTTTGTGATTGCGTGGCAAACTCTTGGCGGCTGGACCCTTCCGCCCATGCGGCGCGCCCTGCTGGGACAAAAAGCTGAAAATCAGTATGTTGGTGTCAACTGCGGGATCATGGATCAATTTGCATCTGCCTGTGGCGCGGAAAATAAATTATTACTGCTCGATTGCCGGTCGCTTGAATGGCAGACCAGTCCATGGCCAGAAAATGTCGCCATCGTGATAGCCGATACAGCCGTGCGCCGTAAATTGACAAGCGGTGAGTACAACAAACGTCGCGAGGCGTGTGAAGAAGCTGTTCGCCTGCTCAAACAGGACCTGCCGGATATCAAAGCCTTGCGCGATGTGAGCGTGGAAGACTTCAATCGCTTGTCGGGAAAACTTCCCGATGAAGTATCGAAGCGATCACGCCACGTAGTGGAGGAGATCGAGAGGGCGAAACAAGCTCCGGCTTTGCTCGAATCGGGAGATATCCAAAGCTTTGGAACCCTCATGAATAAGTGCCATATCAGTTTGCGGGATTTGTACGAAGTCTCCTGCCCGGAACTGGATACGATGGTGCGTATTGCGCAAGCCATCGAAGGCTGTTACGGGGCACGCCTAACAGGGGCCGGCTTTGGTGGCTGCACGGTCAATCTTGTCGCCCGTGAAATAGTCGATACATTTGCTCGGAGGCTTGCAACCGAATACGAATCTGAAACAGGATATCATCCTGAGATCTACATTTCCCACCCTTCCGATGGAGCGGCATTGTTATGACGTAGGTCGGATTGCCAACACCGCGCCTGCGTTGGGTGCAGGTGTCCGACTTACATCAATTCAAATATGGTTTAATATCCACATCAACTCTCATGGAGGAACGAAATGACCACTGTACGCACCGATTTTTTCAAACTCGGCGATAAGTTTGCGACCGTATTGGGTGACGACGTGAAGGTCGGGCAGAAAGCTCCCGAATTCATAGCTGCCGCGCTGGATTGGAGCCGCGTGAACCCTGTCGCCGAATCGAGAGGCAAGGTTGCCGTTCTAAGCGCGGTGCCCTCACTGGATACGGATACGTGCGACCGTGAAACGCGTCGCTTCAATGAGGAAGCTGCCAAACTGAGCGATGACATCATTATCTGGACGATCAGCACTGATTTCCCCTACGCGCAAAAACGATGGTGCGGCGCGGCCGGGATCGATAAAGTGCGCGTCGTTTCAGATGTGCTTGAAACGGAAATGGGCATTAAATATGGCCTGCTGGTCAAAGAGCGGCGCTATCTGCGACGCGCGGTCTTTGTCGTCGATCGCGAAGGCACGCTGACGTACGTTGACTATCTGAAAAGTAACAGTCTCGAGCCGATTTATGAGGAAGTGATCGAAGCGGCAAAGAAAGCGCTGGGATAATACATACACAACAGCCTCCAGATTTGGAGGCTGTCTATTTTTCCTCAAGGGGTGAAAATCCGCGTCCCAATATTTCCTGGGCAGGTGATACCACCACGAAGGCGTTAGGGTCCTCCAGCGCTACAGCCATTTTCAAGTTATTCACCTCTGTTACAGTAACAGCGCAGATCAGCACAGTGTGTTTCTTGCCAGTATACATCCCCTTGCCCGGCAAGGCAGTCATTCCACGCCTAAGATCACTCAGAACCCGGTTGGCTACCGCCTCTGCCTTGTCTGTGATAATCAGCGCCATCAGTTGGCGTCTTTTATGACGCGGGGCAAGGAAAGCACGCAGCCCTTTGCCTGGTAGAGAGAACATGGAAGCGATTGATTCCTCTCCAAAGCGTGGAAGTACCTCGCCTGTGGCTTGGGTCATGCTCAGTGTAGCGATAGCGATGACAGTAAGGAAGGAATAAAACACAAGGCCGAGAACAAGCATAATCTCACCCGATATTGGGCCAACGGCGCCGCGTCGAACGAATTCAGCAAGGGTCAGCGCGGGTACGGGGAAAAGCCAGATCTTGGCCACCCATGATGCGTACAGGATCAGGAAGATCCAAAAGTAATTTCTGCGCAGGCGACGGCCAAATGCCTCCGAGAGTGAGATGGGAAAACTCGGCGCAAGCAAATTCTCAGCCAGGCTCTCTGCCCATTCTGGCGATGGATGGAACGGTGGCACCAGCATGGCCGCATAGAAGTCCGTTTCCATCAGGCGTACACGGTAACTCCACAGTTCATAATAGCGATAGCGGCGCGCTTCTATGAAAAGAAACCACATCACAAGCAAAGTATTCAGGATAATGATGCCGTGGTGGATCTCCGGCTGACTGAAGGCGATGGACAGGGTGGCACCCGTTGAGACCACCGCCCAGTTGGTGGTGGTGTCCAGACGCTGCCTCCAGACGTTGGCGCGATTGACTTCGGCGCGAAAGAAGTGCACCATGGCAGTGACGAATTCGCCGCTTTTGAGACGATACCCACGGTACGTCCATACAGGTTCATCAGAGTCTGGTGGAGGTGGGACAGGAGGAATTTTGTGCTCGTCCATTTGGATATGATGATACAGCTTTTGTATCAAAAATGCTATAGTTAGTTTTCAAGCAAAGCCACACGCCTTTTAGATATTTCGATATTCATCAAGGGAACAGATATGATTTAAGTCAAGTCCCTCCCGAGTCAATGGTAGGGAATCCCCCCATGTGCAATATGCTTGAGAGACAAGAAAATGTTTTTTGAGTGTAAAGTATTAATCAAGCGTGTATTGATAAATCTGGAGCCCGTATGAACAATCATCCACTATCAACTGTTTCTTCGAAGATAAACTCGGGTCCTCTAAAAATTGCTGGGCTATACCTGTTACTTGGGGGATTGTGGATATTATTCTCCGACCGACTGGCCGCACAGATCACGTCAGATCCGGCATTGCTTACCAGGATCAGTTTATATAAAGGTTGGGGATATGTGTTTGTTACGGCATTGCTGCTCTACTGGCTGATTCGGCGCCAGATTACGGCACTGCGCGGCGGCGAGGAACAACTGCGCCTCATCACCGATGCACTTCCTGCACTCATTTCGTATGTAGATTCGGATAAGCGCTATCAGTTCACTAATCAGGCTTATGAAGAATGGTTTGGCCACCAAACACAGGGAAAACATATAGAGGAAGTGCTGGGCAAGGCAGCCTATAAGACAATTTCCGGGTATATCGACACGGCATTGAAAGGGGAGACGGTGACCTACGAAACTGAAATACCTTATAAGGATGGGGGCACACGTTTTATAAATGCCACTTACGTGCCTGATAGTGGCACAAATGGACAAATCAAGGGTTTCTTTGCGTTAGTACAGGATATTACCGAAAGCAAACAGGCTGAAGAAGAGCTCCGCCAATGGGCCGACGCCTTTGAAGGCTGTGCGCACGGGATTGCAATAGATGACCCATCTACAAACCGTATTGTGGTCTGCAATCCCGCGTTTGCGAGGATGCACAAATCCAGAGTAGAGGATCTGGTTGGCACAGGTATACTGAGCTTGTACGCTTTGCCGGATCATGAGCATGTGCGGCGTTCTATTGAGAGAGCGGACCAAATAGGACATTCCCAGTTCGAGGCCCGCAGTATTCGCAAGGATGGATCTACCTTCCCCGTTCAAATGGATGTAGTCAGTGTGTGGGGGAACGACGGAGATTTGCTACACCGCGTCGTCACCGCGGTGGATGTCACCGAGCGCAAGCAGTCCGAAGAAGCGCTGGTGGAGAGCGAAGCGCGCTGGAATGGCGTTATTCAATCTGCGATGGATGCCATCATTTCGGTAGATTCAGAACAGCGAATTGTGCTCTTCAACGTGGCCGCTGAGAAGATGTTTGGATGTACGGCATCTCAGGCAATGGGCCATCCGCTCGAACACTTCATCCCGGAACGATTCCGGGCCGCGCACTATCAGCATGTCCAGAACTATGGCGCGACCGGCGTCACCAATCGTGATAAGAGAGGGTCTGCTGTCGTCTTCGGGCGGCGAAGCAATGGCGATGAGTTCCCCAGCGAGGCTTCGATCTCACAGGTGGAGATTGCAGGGAAAAAACTGTACACGGTGATCCTGCGTGACATCACCGAGCGCAAGCAGACAGAAGAGACGCTTGAGTATAAAGATGAATTGCTGCGCATGACCAGTGAGATAGCCAAAGTTGGCGGCTGGGAATTCGATGCGACGACCCTGAGAGGGACGTGGACAGATCAGGTTGCGAGGATCCACGATCTTGACCCCGCGCTGGAAACAAATGTTGAGCTAGGTCTCAGCTTCTATACGGGCGAATCGCGCAGGAAGATTGAAAAGGCAGTCAAAGAATCGATTGAGCTTGCCAAACCTTATGATCTGGAATTGGAGATGTTGACCGCCAAAGGCAATCATAAGTGGGTGAGAACAATGGGTCTGCCGACCATGGAGGATGGCAAGGTTGTTAAGGTACGGGGTATCTTTCAGGATGTCACCGAGCGCAAGCAAGCGGAGGAAGCGTTACAAAGAGCCCATGACCAATTAGAAACCAAGGTTCAAGAACGGACTGCCGCGCTGTCACAAGCGAATGCCCTGCTCCAAGCTCTATTGGATTACATGCCTGATCATATTTACTTTAAGGATACTCAGAGCCGCTTTATCAGAAATAGTAAGTCTCAGGCCAAGATGCTTGGGTTGAGCGATCCTTCCCAAGTAGTGGGTAAGACCGATTTTGACTTTTTTCCACATGCTGCCCAAGCCTATGCCGAAGAACAGGAAGTGATGAGATCTGGCAAACCGTTAGTGGATTTTGAAGAGCGGGTCATCTGGCCAGATGGTCGAGAGACCTGGGTTTCCACAACAAAAGTACCGCTCCCAAACTCGGACGGGCAAATCATTGGCATTTTTGGCATTTCCCGAGATATCACCGAGCGCAAGCGGGGGGAGCAAGCTATTCAGCAGCTCAATGCCGATCTGAAAAAACAAGCCGAGCAACTTGAGGCCGCCAACAAAGAGTTGGAAGCATTTTCCTATTCTGTTTCACATGATTTGCGTGCGCCGCTTCGGGCGATTGATGGATTCACGCGCATCCTGTTGGAGGACTATGAGCCGCTGCTGGAAGAAGAAGGCAAACGCGTGTGTGAGATCATCCGTAGGGAAGCACAGCATATGGGGGAATTGATTGATGACCTGCTCACTTTCTCCCGGCTGGGTCGCAAGGAAATGCACTTCACCAAAATTGACATGAAAGCCATGGCAGGTTCGGTCTTCGATGAATTGATGAAAACGGAGAACGCTGCGCGTATTGACTTTCATATCCATAGGCTTCCCTCCACCGCAGGGGATCCGGTGTTAATCCGTCAGGTATGGGTGAACCTTCTTTCCAACGCGATCAAGTTCTCGTCCAAGAAGGAGCGGGCTGTCATCGAAGTGGGAAGCAAACACAGCGAGGATGAACATGTCTATTATGTGCGCGATACCGGTGCAGGCTTCGAGCTGGAGTACGTGGACAAATTGTTCGGTGTCTTCCAGCGACTGCACGGGGAGAAAGAATTCGAAGGGACGGGCGTAGGTCTGGCAATTGTGAAAAGAGTGATCAACCGTCACGGCGGGCGCGTTTGGGCGGAGGGCGAAGTGGACAAGGGCGCGACCTTCTATTTTGCTCTCCCCCGGAAAAGAGAATAAACATGATTGATATAGACGTTGTGGAAGTTTTATTGGTAGAAGATAACCCTCAGGATGCAGAGCTGACAATCCGGGCCCTGAAAAGACACCATCTTGCCAACCAGCTTGTTCATGTGGAGGATGGTGCTGAAGCGCTGGATTTTTTGTTCGCACGCGGCAAATATGAAGGACTGAAGATTGATACTCCGCCCAAGGTGGTGCTTCTGGACTTAAAATTGCCCAAGATGAATGGACTGGAAGTCCTGCGCATTATGAAAACCCACGAACGGACGCGTTCGATCCCGGTGGTGGTTGTCACCTCCTCCGCTGAAGACCCGGATGTGAGAACTGCTTATGAACTCGGTGTGAATAGTTACGTGATTAAGCCCGTGCAGTTTGAGGCATTTATGGAAGCAATGAGCAAGCTGGGCATTTATTGGCTGATGGTAAATCATCCAATGAAATAAAAACATGGAAGAGCTTTTCTTCACTTTATTGACACAGAACGTTGGCATGCAAGGGCCAAGAGGAAAAGATGATGAGTGAGTCTATTCGTATTCTGATCGTTGAAGACCTGGCAGCAGACGCTGAGCTGGCGAAACGTGAGATCCGCAAGGTGGTAAAAGATTGCGAGTTCCAATGTGTGGAGACTCGTGAGGGCTATTTAGTGGCAATCGAAACGTTCCAACCTGATCTCATCCTGTCAGATTACCACCTGCCCCACTTTGATGGTATGAAGGCTCTGAGTCTGGCTCTGGAGTATGCACCGCTCACCCCGCTGATCATTTGGACCGGTTCGCTGAGCGAAGACATCGCCGTGGATTGCATGAAAGCGGGTGCGAACAATTACATCATCAAAGAGAATATCAAGCGGCTGGCGCCTGCAGTGATCCATGCGCTGGAAGAAAGGCGTTTGTTGCTGGAGCGCAAGCGGGCCGAAGAGAAATATCAGGCCATCTTTGAAAATTCACCGGAGGGCATATTCCAGTCCACACCGGAAGGGCAATTTGTCAGCGTCAACCCGGCCATGGCGCGTATTTATGGATATGACTCGCCACGGGAAATGATTGAAGGTGTTACGGATATTTCACGTCAGCTATATCTTGATCCAACCGAGCGCGAGATGTTTACTGGGCCTTTGCAATGGCGCGGTGTGATAGAAAATTTCGAATGGAAAAATCAACGCAAGGACGGGAGTATCATTTGGACTTCCACATCGGCACGCGCCGTACGCGATGATGCTGGAAATGTACGGTACTATGAGGGTTTTCTACAGGATATTACCGAGCGCAAGCAGGCTGAAGAGGCATTGGAGAATAATGAAAAGCGTTTTCGCGCGCTGATCGAGAATGGGCTGGATAACATTTCGCTTCTGGCTGCCGATGGCACATTGATATGGGAAAGCCCAGCCGTCTTCCGCACTCTGGACTATGCGCCGGATGAGTTCCTGGGACAAGACATTTTCGAACTGATGCACCCAGATGATCTGGATTGGACTCGCAGGTTGTATTCCAAGATTATTCAAGAACCGGGAAGTCGCCAGCGTGGTTCCTTCCGCCTGAGGCATTCCAACAACACATGGCGTTGGGTCGAGGCCATAGTCACCAATATGCTGGATGAGCCAGGTGTGAACGCAATTGTCGTTAACTATCGCGATATTACGGAGCGCAAGCAGGCCGAGGCGCGTATCAATGACCTGCTGGTGTTCAACGAAAAAGTCCTAAACAACTCCCCCATTGGCATCCTCACGTACAAACTTACTGGCGAGTGCGTCCTTGCCAGTGAGAATGCTGCATCCATTATCGAAACCAGTGTCGAGAAACTACAGGCGCAAAATTTTCACACCGTAGAATCCTGGAAAAAATCTGGCCTGTATGATCTTGTTGAAAAGGCAATTACAAGCAGAGTTCCCGTGACATCTGACATCCATCACCTCAGCACATTCGGAAAAGAGGTATGGCTGACAGCCTATGCCGTCACGTTCAAATCAAAGGATGAAGACCATTTGCTCCTGACGATTTCTGACATCACCGAACGTAAGCAGGCGGAGACGGAACGCCAGACACTTTTGGAAATCATGCAAGGGCATGCAAATACAAGTGACCTGCAGGAATTCCTGAAACTCATTCATCACTCGATCGCCAGAGTGATCTACTCGGAGAATTTCTTTACCGTTCTTCATAATGAAAGCAGCGGCTTGTTCGAGGAAATCTACTCTGTGGATCAGTATGATGAGCCGGAGCCCCCCTCCAAGCTTGAAAAAAGCATCACATCTTATGTCTTCCGCACAGGTGAACCGCTCCTGCTGACGCAAACAGGGTTCGACGAACTGGTCGCACAGGGCGAAGTGGAACTGGTCGGAACCAATTCAGCATCCTGGCTTGGCGTGCCACTCAAAACGCCCACCGAAACGATTGGCGTGATTGCGGTGCAGGACTATGAGAATCCAAGCCGTTACACAGAGCGTGATAAGGGTTTCCTGGCATCCATTGCCGCCCAGGTTGCGTTAGCCATTGAGCGTAAGCAGGCGGAGGAGGCACTTCAAGAAAGTGAAAAACGTTTCCGGGCTCTTATTGAAAAGAGCAGAGATGTCATCATCCTGGTGCAAGCCGACGGCTTGATCACATATGTCAGTCCCGGGATCATAGATGTCCTGGGATATAGTGTGGATGAATATGTGGGCAAGAATGGATTTGAATTCATTCACCCGGAAGATATCGAACGCTCTGCAGGTCTATTTGCTGAAGCGCTTCAGAAACCGGGGGTAGCCTTTACAACCCTGGTACGCGAAAGGCATAAGGATGATTCTTGGCGATGGTTAGAGGGCAGTATTACGAACCTTCTGGCTCAACCGAGTGTAAAGGCACTTGTGGCTAACTTTCACGATATCACTGAGCGCAAACAGGCGGAGGAGGCTTTGCATAAGAGCGAGCAACGACATCGCGCCTTGTTTGAAGATACGCCCATTTCAATTTGGGAGGAGGATTTTTCCGCAGTTAAGAACCATTTGGATTGCCTGAAAAAGCAGGGCGTATTGGATCTTCGCGCATATTTCACGACTCATCCCGAGGCCTTGTTCGAATGTGCCACTCTGATCAGGATAGTGGATGTGAACAATGCTGCAATGAAGATGTATCGGGCAGACAGCAAGGAGCAACTGATCCAGAGCACAATTCAAGTTCTGAGCAAAGGGGAACAGGAGCATAACCTTGAGGATTTCATCGCCATCGCGGACGGAAAGCTCAGCAACAGTTGGGAGGGAGCGGACAAAACGCTAACGGGCGAACCAATCGAAATAAGCCTGAAGTGGTCTGTGGCACCGGGACATAGGGAGGATTTCTCCAAAGTGATTGTCACGGTCATTGATATCACTGAGCGCAAACGGGCGGAGGAGTCTCTCAAAAAGGCGGAGGAAAAATATCGCGATCTGGTGGAACGCCTGCCACTGGTCATATACACCTCAGAACTGGGCATAAACGGGGTCTGGTCTTATGTCAGCCCGCAACTCGAGGAACTGCTCGGTTTTACGCCTCAGGAATGGATGGCTGATCCCACCATTTGGCATCGGCAGGTTCACACCGAAGACTTTGACCGGCATGAGAAGCTTGAGGAGGAAGCCCATGCAATGGGCAAGCCGTTTGAGTCCGAATATAGGATCTTCACTAAGGATGGACGCCAGCTCTGGATACGCGACTCGGCTCAGATTCTGCCGCCTCAGAACGGCGGCGCGCCCATCGTTCAGGGAGTATTGATGGACGTCACCGAGCGTAGGCGAGCGGAGGATGAACTGCGTGCCTCTGAAGAACGCTTCATTCAACTGGCGAATAATATTCAGGAAGTATTTTGGATGACCGATGCGGAAAGCGGCAAAGAATTATATATGAGCCCAGCTGCTGAAGAGATATGGGGGTGCTCCCGTGAATACCTGATGAGTGAACCGGATGCGTTTATGAGCACTATCCTGCCAGAGGACCTGTCTGTTGTATCACAGGCCCTGGAAAAAGAGAGAAAAGGGGAAAAAGTGGAAATAGAATACCGCATCACGCGCCCCGATGGGTCTGTGCGCTGGATCTGGGACCGCGCCTTCCCGATTTTGGATGATACAGGCAGAGTAAAAAGAATAGCAGGGGTCTCTGCAGACGTTACGGAGCGCAGGCAGGCAGAGGATGCCCTTCAACAGTCAGAAGAAAAGTATCGAAAGCTGGCGGAGCAAATGCCCGCGGTGGCATACGTTGATCTCGCTGATGGTTCAGGCAATACCCTTTACATCAGTCCGAGAGTAGAAAAATTGCTCGGATATTCACCACGAGCCTGGCTCGAAAAACCAGATTTTTGTGCTGAAATAATCCACCCTGAAGATCGCGAGCGAGTTTTTAATGAGGGTGCCAATGCGGAAGCCAGAGAGCGGTTTAGCCTGGATTACCGCTATATCGCTGCGGATGGGCGTATTGTCTGGGTGCGCGATGAGGCCGTGCTAATAAGAGGCGAGGATGGGCAGCCGCGATTCTGGCAAGGGGTGATGATAGATATTACCGTGCAAAAGCAGGCGGAGGAGGCGCTGCGTGAAAGCGAGGAAAAATATCGGCTCCTATTCGAGAGTAATCCGCTGCCTATGTGGATTTATGATCTTGAAACGCTAATGTTTCTAAAGGTAAATGATGCGGCGGTAAATCATTATGGGTATTCCGTTGATGAATTTATGTCAATGACCATTAAGGAGATTCGCCCATCAGAAGATATTCCTGAACTCCTTGAAAACATCGCAAATGTCACCAGTGGAATTGACCACGCAGGCATCTGGCGTCATCGCAAAAAAGATGGCACGCTCATTCACGTGGAAATCATCTCGCATACTGTGGAGTTCGCGAGCCGCCCTTCAGAACTGGTACTGGTCAATGACATCACCGAGCGCGAGCAGGCTGAAACAAAAACCCGCCGCCACCTGGCGGAATTGGAAGCCTTGTATGAAAACGGTCTGGCAGTCGGTCGTCTACTGAAGCCCAGCGAAATCGGCGATCGGATCATAGAAACGTTTGCGCGCTACCTCTCCTGGCACCATGTGGCAATCCGTTTGAAGCGCCCTGAAAGTGATGAATTGGAATTGATCGCCTTGAACCAGCCTGGGCTGAATGAGCAGGAAAGAGCTGAGATGGAACGTCACTTCAGTTCGATGATCAGCAAAGTGGATCAAGGATTAAGTGGCTGGGTCATTCAAACCGGGGAGGCCATCCGCACCGGCAATGTACATAGCCATCCGCAGTATGTGGGTACCCAGGAAGGCATTCAGTCAGGGCTGTACATGCCGCTAAAAATTGGCGAGCGCATCATCGGCTCCATTAGTGTGGAGAGTGAAGCTATTGATGCCTTTAGCGCACAGGATGAGCGTCTTTTGGCCACACTATCGAACCAGGCCGCGATCGCGTTTGAGAACGCACGTCTGTATCAATCCGCTCAACAGGAGCTGGCTGAACGCAAACGCCTGCAGGAGCAGTTGGACCGCGAGCACGCTCAACTGAAAGCGCTCTTTGAAACTATTCCAGATCCTATCTGGCTGAAGGATCCTCACGGCAAATATCTCGCCTGCAACCCGGTCCTCGAGGAACTAATCAATATCCCTGAAGCGCAGATTTTTGGGAAAACGGATTATGACTTGTTGGATGAAAAATTAGCAGAGCATTTCAAGGCAAAAGATCAGGAAGCGATCAATAGAAATGTTCCAATGACGTATCAGGAATGGGTTGCTTATCCCAATAAGCAACCTCGACTGATGGAAACCGTTAGGACGCCGATGCATGACGAGAAAGGCGGTTTGATCGGCGTACTCGGCATTTCCCATGATATTACCGCCATGCACAATACCCAGCAGGAACTGCGCGAGAGCCAGGAACTCTACCGCCTTCTCGTCGAAACCTCTCCAGATGGAATCGGCATACTCGGTCTCGATGGCACGATTATTTTTGCCAATCAACAACTGGCTGATATGTTTGGGATGAAAAGCCCTTTTGACTGCATTGGCACAAACTTTCTCTCTCTGATTGCTCCTGAGCAACATCAGCATCTAACTAATCTTATGGAAGAATTAGTGCCAGATGGGGTATCCCTCGAAGAATATCGGATGGTGCGCAAAGCTGGATCGCGCTTCGACGGCGAAGCGAGGTTTTCCCTGTCGCTGGATAAAGCGGGACAACCGCGTTGGATCATCGCCCAGATACGAGATATCACCGAAAGCAAAACTGCCCGCGAAACCATTCAGGAGGAACGCCAGCGCTTCCTGGAGCTGTTTGAAAATACTCCGGTGGCTATCTGGCTGGAGGATTTTTCAGCTGTGGTAGCCTGGATGGAACAACTAAGGATACGGGGCGTGACAGACCTGAAGGAGTACCTCACCAGGAATCCAGACCAGCTCAAGTATGGTCTTGGATTGATCCGTATCCTGAGCGTGAATCAGGCGGCCGTAGAGATGAATGGCGCGCGCAGCAAAGCGCATCTGCTTGAAAATTTTTACCAGCCGGCCGGCGATGAGACTCCATCGGGTGTGATGATGGATGAACTGGATTTGCTGTGGAAAGGGAAAACAGCTTTCGAGTTCGAGATGACCACCCGCAAATTAGATGATACATTAAGCACCAGAATCCTGCACGTCTACATTCCCGTCAATAACGGAAAGCCCGACTACGGGAGAGTCATTATCGCCAGCACGGACATCAGCGAGCGCGTAAATACTGAGAAGGCCCTGCAAGCCAGTGAAACCCATTACCGCGAACTGGCCGACAGTATCACCGATGTCTTCTTCGAAATGGATAGTGACCTGCACTATATTTATTGGAACAAGAGTTCCGAGACACTCACAGGGATTATGGCGAAAGATGCGATCGGCAAAGCCATGCGCGAGATATTTGGAGAGACCGAAGAACAGGCTAGAATTGAGAAAATCTATGACGATGTACTCAGGAATCACCGGTCCAAAACCTTTGAGACTAATCTCACACTGGGAAACCATCAGTATGTTTTTGAGATTAATGCCTATCCATCCACGCGCGGTGTTTCCGTTGTTGCCAAGGATGTCACTGACCGCAAACGGTCGGAGACCATCATGCAAAAGCGCTTTGAACTAATGGAATATTCCGCACATCACTCGCTTAATGAAGTCATGCAAAAAACGATTGATGAAGTCAGTCAGTTAACCGGGAGTTCAATTGGCTTCATGCATTTTGTGGAAGCGGATGAAATTACCCTGGGTATGCAGACGTGGTCCACCAGCACGCTCCAGCAATTCAGCGTGCCTGTCAGGGAGGGTGCACATCTGCCAGTGGATCGGGCCGGGGTGTGGGCAGATGCGGTCCGTAAGCGGCGGTCGATGATTCAAAACGATTACGACTCCCTGCCAAACAAGAAGCGCCTGCCTGAAGGTCATGCACCGATCATTCGTGAAATGGTGATTCCCATTATCCGCAATGAAAAGACAGTAGCCGTCCTGGGGCTTGGCAATAGGCCGACAGACTACACACAACGCGACCTTGAGGTCGCTGGACGATTTGCTGATTATGCCTGGGACATCACCGAACGCAAACAAATGGAGATCGCACTTGCCGACGAACGCAACCAGCTGGCAAAGCGCGTGGAAGAACGCGCGGCCGATCTCATCCGTGCAAACACGAATCTGGCGCGCGCCCTGCGTGTGAAGGATGAGTTCCTTGCCAATATGAGTCACGAGCTTCGCACACCGCTCAATGCCATTCTGGGTCTTTCCGAAAGCCTCGGAGAGCAGATCGCGGGTCCGCTCAATGAAAAACAACAGAAATATATTACCACCATCAGCGAGAGCGGCCGTCACCTGCTTTCTCTGATTAACGATATTCTGGATCTCGCAAAGATCGAAGCCGGTCAAATCACTCTTGACATTAATAGGGTCGATATTCAATCGGTTTGTGAAGCCAGCCTGCGCATGATCAAACAACTGGCGCAGAACAAGCGTCAGGATGTGACCCTGGATATCGATGATGACATGGGCCTGATCTGGGCGGACGAACGCCGGCTCAAACAAATGATGGTTAACTTGTTGAGCAATGCGGTTAAATTTACACCGGAGGGTGGAAAGATCGGATTGGAAGTTCATGGGAACGAGAATGAAAACGAGGTGATGATCACAGTGTGGGATAACGGGATCGGCATGAAGGAGGAAGATCTGTCACGTTTATTCCAGCCCTTTGTGCAACTGGATTCAGGTCTTGCCCGCGAGACAACGGGGACCGGGTTGGGCTTGGCGCTGGTGGCACAGATGGTGCGTCTGCATGGCGGCAGCGTGAGAGTGGACAGTCATCCGGAACAAGGGAGCCGTTTCACCATCGTCCTGCCCTGGGAACCTGCATTGGCCATCGACACCGCCTCCAAGATGAAGGTCACTGGCAAATTCCGCGCGGTGAAGCTCGACTCCCCTAACAGACAAACGGTTCTGCTGATTGAAGATACAAACGAAGTGATCATGATGATTAGGGATTATCTGGAACTGGCCGGGTATCAAGTAATCACCGCCAGGGACGGTGTCGAGGGTATTACCCAGGCCCAGCTCATGCACCCTGACTTGATTCTGATGGATGTAATGATGCCGCGTATGGATGGCCTGGAAGCTACGCGCAGACTCCGTAGTGAGCCCGAATTCGAAGCGACCCCAATTATTGCACTAACGGCCCTTGCCATGCCGAGTGACCGGGAGCGTTGCATCAGCGCCGGGATGAATGATTACATGAGCAAGCCTGTCAACCTGAAGGAGCTTGTTAAAACCATTCAACGCTTCCTTCCGAATACAGAGGAGATCTCCTCCTGATGAGCACGGTCTTAATTGTGGATGATGATCCCAGCGCCAGAGAAACCCTAATAGCCATGCTGGAAAGTGAGAATTACCGTCTGGAAATCGCCAAGGATGGCTTCCAGGCCCTTCAAATGATTGGTCATATCCAGCCGGATTTGATTCTGCTGGATGTGATGATGCCCGGCATGGATGGATTTGAGGTATGCCGCCGCATCCGTTCCACGCCTCGAGTTGCTGAGGTGCCCATTCTCATCCTCACCGCCCTGGATGATCGCGCCTCCCTTCTGCACGGCATTGAATCTGGCGCTGATGATTTTCTCACCAAACCAGTCGATCGCCAGGAACTGCTGGCGCGAGTACGTACCATTACCCGCTTGAACCGTTATCACACCTTGATGGAACAGCGCGAAAGCCTTCGCAAGATGGCAGAGCGCGTGATCGCCGCACAGGAGGAGGAACGTCAACGTATTTCGCGCGAACTCCATGATGATCTCGGCCAGGCGTTGACCACGCATCTGCTTGCCCTGCGTACGCTGCAGGAGGATCTTTCCAGCCCTTCAACAGAATTGTTTGAACACCTTCAGGCCCTTTATGATCAATCCTATGAAATTTTGGCAAAAATTCGCAGGCTTGCCAAGGACTTGCGCCCGCCTGTTCTTGATACACTTGGATTGAAACTAGCCATGCAGACGTATTGCACTGAGTTTACCCGACGTACCCATTTGCCCGTGGTATTTGAAACAGACCAATCCCTGCCTACACTGCCTGATGTGTACAACATCACGCTCTACCGCGTATTGCAGGAGGCGCTAACGAATATCCTCAAGCATGCGCAGGCCAGCCAGGTATGGGTGGATTTGGGTATGGAGGATAATATGATCACCCTGACCGTTCAAGATGACGGCCATGGTTTTATCACAGGCGGATCACCATCCAATGGAATTGGTCTGGCGGGCTTGCAGGAAAGATTGACCATTGCAGGAGGGAAACTCAACATAAGCTCTACACCCGAACGAGGCACCATCCTCTCAGCACAATTTCCGCTATCCAACGAACATGGGGCACAAGAGTTGGCATGATACGGGTACTGATCGCTGAAGACCATTTGATGGTAAGGGCCGGTATCCGCGCGTTGTTGGAAAAAGCAGGGGATATCAATGTCTTGGATGAAGCCTCCAACGGGCAGGAGGCGGTCGAAATGACGAGAAACCTGAAACCAGACGTTCTGATTATGGATATCATGATGCCGCGTATGAACGGCATTCAGGCTGCTGAAAATATTCGGGAGCTGAAACTTCCCACAAATATTTTGCTGCTCTCGATGTATTCCGATGAAGGGCTGGTGCATCAGGCTCTTCAGTGCGGCGTGAAGGGCTACGTTCTGAAATCCTCGGTGAGTGAGGAGTTGATCCGGGCAGTCCGGGCAGTGTCAAATGGCCAGACTTATTTAAGCGGCCCTATTTCAGAGCTTGTTGAAAATGTTATACACCCGTACCCCTCCGGGAAGGATGGCGATCCGCTTTCAAATCTCTCGCCTCGCGAAAAGGAAATCCTGCAGTTGATCGCAGAGGAATATACGAGCGGCGAGATCGCCAAAATGCTGGTCATCAGCGAAAAAACAGTGGAGAAGCACCGCGCTAAGCTAATGGAAAAATTGAGTGTCCGAAATCTTGCAGGCCTGGTGCGCCTGGCAGTGAAATATCGTCTTGTAGATCGCGATACATAGCCCCATTTTATGGCGTCAGGAGACTGCCACACGAAGGTTGAATATTGTTATGATGCATTGGATATCATTAGAATGATTTTAGAAGGTTACAGTTTCAAAGGAGTAGCTCATGACCAGTACGGTCCTGATCGTTGATGATGAATACGCAGGCAGGCAGACTCTCCAGTCAGTGCTGGAAGGGGAAGGTTATCACCTCGAAATGGCAGAGAATGGCTGGCAGGCGCTTGAAAAAGCCAAAGCTCTTTTACCGGATGTAATCCTGCTGGATGTGATGATGCCGGGCATGACCGGTTTCGAAGTTTGCCAGCGCATTCGAAATGATCCCCAGGTGGCGGAAATTCCCATTATTATTCTTACCGCATTGGATGATCGCGAATCCCTACTTAACTCATTGAAAGCCGGCGCGGATGACTTCATATCCAAGCCTTTTGATCGTTACGAATTACGCGCCCGTCTGATTGGGATCACACGCCTCAACAGATATCATAAACTCGTACAGGAGCGTACCAAACTTCAGGAAGCACATTCGCAACTTCTGGGCGCATACGAAGCGACAATTGAAGGTTGGTCTCGCGCCATGGATCTACGGGACAGGGAAACCGAGGGTCACAGCCAGCGCGTGGCCGAATTCACCATGCGGATGGCAATAGCCAGTGGAATGAGTGCTGAGGAATTGGTACACGTACACAGAGGCGCGCTCTTGCATGATATGGGTAAATTAGGCGTACCTGACTCCATTTTACACAAGCCTGATACGTTCACCGATGAGGAGTGGGCTATCATGCGCAGGCACCCACAACTTGCTTATGATATGCTCTATCCTGTTGAATACCTGCGTCCGGCTCTCGACATCCCTTATTGTCATCACGAGAAATGGGATGGTTCTGGCTATCCGCGCGGGTTAAAGGGTGAGGAGATTCCTTTGGCCGCACGTTTATTCGCAGTCGTAGATGTGTGGGACGCGCTGACTTCCGATCGCCCGTATCGCCGCGCCTGGACGAACGAAAATGCCCTGGCCTATATAAAAGAACAATCTGGCAAACATTTTGATCCTGAGATTGTGGACTTGTTTTTCAGAGTAATCAAATAGTTGAATTTTCACTTCAACCTATGATAGACTGGTCATATGACAAACGATACACGCATAGAACACGATTCACTTGGTGATGTCCATGTCCCGGCCGACGCCCTTTATGGCGCGCAAACCCAGCGCGCAATTGAGAATTTTCAGATATCGGGCCTCAAGCCGCGTCCGGCATTTATCTGGTCAATGGCAATGATTAAACGCGCCGCGGCAGAAGTCAATCGCGACCTTGGCTTGCTCGACAATGAGCGCGCGAATGCGATCATCAAGGCCTCGCAGGAAGTCGTCGACGGGAAATGGAACGATCAATTTGTGGTCGATCCCATTCAGGCAGGCGCGGGGACCAGTCACAACATGAACGTTAATGAAGTCATTGCAAATCGGGCAACACAATTAATGGGCGGCAAACTGGGGGAATATCGAGTCCACCCCAATGACCATGTCAATATGGCTCAATCCACAAACGATACCATTCCAACTGCCATCCGTCTCGGTTGTTTATGGCGTCTGGATGAATTATTGGCTGTGCTGAAAAATCTGGCAGATGCTTTGAACGTCAAAGGCACCGAATTTGATGAGATTGTCAAATCAGGCAGAACTCATTTACAGGATGCAGTGCCAGTGCGGTTAGGCCAGGAAATGAGCGCGTATGCCAAAGCGGTAGAACGCGATGCAGAGCGGATTCGGAACGCGGCCGAAGGGCTGAGACGTTTGGGGATCGGCGGAACGGCCGTCGGGTCCGGTTTGAACGCACATCCGGAATATCATTCCCGGATGGTGAAGAAGTTATCCGAACTTACTGGCCTCAAGTTATATGAGTCCGATAACCTATTTGAATCGATGCAATCCATGGCGGATGCAGCTCATTTTTCGGCATCCATTCGCACGCTGGCATTGACCTTGATCCGCATCGCCAATGATCTTCGTCTGTTGGCTTCAGGGCCATCCACCGGATTGGATGAAATTCGTTTGCCAGCCATACAACCGGGCTCAAGCATCATGCCGGGTAAAGTGAATCCGGTAATGGCTGAAATGCTGGATATGGCCATGTTTTATGTTATCGGCGGCGATACGACTGTTGCTCTGGGAGCGCAGGCCGGACAACTGGAATTAAATGTGATGATGCCCGTCATTGCTCACAGCCTTTTTGAAGAGATGCAGGTTACGATTGGCGCGGTGCGGGCATTCACGGAACAGGCAGTGAAAGGCCTGACTGCAAATCGCGAAAAGGCGGAAGGCTGGCTGGCAAAGAATGCCATCGTTGTTACTGCCCTCAACCCGATCATTGGATATGCCCAGGGCGCCGAACTTGTAAAAGAGGCCACGCGGCGCAACATGGCCATCCGTGAGGTAGCAGTGCAGAGGGCAAAAGAAGGTCATCTTAAGCATCGAGATAATGATAGACCGGTAAACGTGGATGAAATTGAGAATGCGCTTAGCGACCTGAGACGGTTAACGGAAAGCGGTATTGCTTGAACTGAGCCCTTTGTGGTAAAAAAGAAAAGGGTGGAAACAACTAGATATAAACATTAAGGTCCCATCGCTATACAAGAAAGCTCCCGCCGGCCAGGGACAGATAGGACGATTGTGATATGTCTTTAGAAAAAGAATTTCATGGCCCTAATCTTGGATATATTTTAGAACTCTATGAGCGGTATCGAGACAATCCCAATGCTGTGGATGAGGCGACGCGGAAGCTCTTCGAGGGATGGTCCCCTGCCGGGACAGAATCTGCGCTTCCCGCCTCCCGCAAAGAGGCGCCCTCTAACCAGCTCTCGTTATCCGGGGCCGCCAACCTCGCCCAGGCGATTCGATTGTACGGCTATCTCTCCGCGGATCTGGATCCATTGGATAACGCGCCTGCGGAGAATCCGCTATTGACGCTTGAGTTTTACAATCTAAAGAAAGAAGATTTGCTTCACCTACCCACCAATGTTGTGGATTTACGAGACCAACAAGCCGAAAATGCTTTTGAGGCAATTGAATCGCTACGGGCTGTTTACTGCGGAACAATTGGATACGATTACGGGCATACCCGTATCCCTGAAGAAAGAGATTGGTTATATCAGGCTGCTGAAACCGGTCGCTTTCGTCCGCCGGGACAACCATTGGGTGAAAAAAAATTATTGGAGCGATTGGCTCAGATCGAAGCCTTCGAAGTTTTTCTTCATCGTGTTTATCCGGGAAAAACCCGGTTCTCCATCGAGGGGCTGGATATGCTCATCCCCATGCTGGACGAGATCATCGACGCGTCGGCCCGCGAACGGATCTGTGCTATCTTGATCGGAATGGCACATCGTGGTCGTTTGAACGTTCTTGCGCATGTGCTCCAGAAACCGTATAGTCAAATCCTGGCAGAGTTTACCGACCCGAAAGGCCGCGCCACAACCTGGGATGAACTAGGCTGGACTGGCGATGTCAAATATCATATGGGAGGCTACAGAACGCCAGAACAGGGCAAGGAAATTGATATGCTCATCCATATGCCGGCCAATCCCAGTCACCTTGAGCAAATTGACCCGGTCATCGAAGGCATGGCCCGAGCCGCCAACACAAAAGCAGATGACCCCGGTCCCCCACGCTATTTTGATAATGCGTCATTGCCAATCTTGACCCATGGCGATGCTTCATTTACCGGGCAGGGTATCGTTCCTGAAACGCTTAACTTCTCGCGTGTGCCAGGGTATGTAACGAGTGGCACTCTGCATATCATTGCTAATAATCAGTTGGGGTTTACTGCCACAGAGCGTGAATCGCGCAGCAGTCTGCATGCAAGCGATCTGGCGGAAGGATTTGAAATTCCTGTGATTCATGTCAATGCAGATGATCCACAAGCCTGCATGGAGGCCGCGCGCACCGCGTTCGCCTACCGGCATAAATTCCATAAAGATTTTGTGGTCAACCTGATCGGCTATCGGCGCTACGGTCATAACGAAGGAGATGAACCGCGTTTTACCCAGCCTGTGTTGTATCGCAAGATCGATGAACATCCCCGCGTCCGGCAATTGTGGGCTGACCGATTGGAAAAGGAAAGACTGCTCGATGAGGGTCAGGCTGAGGAATTATTGCAAGCATCTCTAAAAAGTTTACAGGAAGCGAACGATCAACTGGATGCAGAAAAGGCTCTGGTCGAGCCGGTTCCTCAACCACCTCCCCGCGGCGCGGCACAAAAGGTCAAGACCGCTGTCACGCTCAAGCGACTAAAGGATTTGAATCGGGCGCTATTAAGTTTTCCCGAAGACTTTCATCTCAACCCCAAATTGGTAAAGGCTGTTGAAAAACGGCGCATCTTATTGGATAAACCTGAAAACGGAAAGATTGATTGGGCAGCAGCCGAAGAACTAGCCTTCGCATCGATCCTTGAGGAGGGGATTCCGATCCGCCTGACGGGCCAGGATAGCGTGCGGGGAACCTTCAGCCAGCGCCATGCCGCTTTCTACGATGCAGAAACAAATCAAGCTCATATCCCTTTACAAACTATTCCTCAAGCCGGAGCTTCATTTGAAGTTCTGAACAGTCCCTTAAGTGAAGCCGCAGCAATTGGTTTTGAGGTAGGCTACAACATTATTGCGCCTGCACGATTGGTGGTCTGGGAAGCCCAATATGGCGACTTCATCAACAATGCCCAGACCGTTATCGATGAGTTTTTGCTCTCGGGCCGTGCCAAATGGGGATTAACACCATCCCTCGTATTATTGTTGCCACACGGAAATGAGGGTCAGGGCCCCGACCATTCCAGTGCGCGCATCGAACGATTCCTTGGGCTGGCGGCTGAGACAAACGTCCGCGTTGCTTATCCCTCCAGCGCGGCGCAGTATTTCCATTTGTTACGGCGGCAGGCACTGCTGCTAAAAACGGATCCTTTGCCTTTGATAGTCTTTACCCCAAAAGGATTGTTGCGTCATCCGCTAACAGCTTCATCTTCACAGGAATTAACCGCCGGTAGCTGGCAACGCGTAATAGATGACACAAATTTGCCCGGGAAACGAACGGATGTGAAAAACCTGATCTTATGCAGTGGGCGCATCTATGTTGATCTTGTGACCAGCGACCTGCGCAAGGAAAACCATGATGATGCCATTGTTCGTGTTGAGCAACTGTATCCTTTCCCGAAACAGGAATTAGAAGATCTACTGACTCACTACTCCAGCCTTGAGCGTGTGATCTGGGTACAAGAAGAACCGCTCAATATGGGTGCCTGGAATTATCTGCGGCCGCGTTTACGCCAGCTAACTGAAGATCATCGTTTGCAATTACATTATGTTGGGCGGCCGGAGAGTTCCAGCCCGGCGGAAGGTTCTTCGACATTGTATCGAATCAACCAACAGGAATTGATCGAACAGGCTTTCAAATTTGACCAACAGACGCGTATTAAGAGTGTGGTTAAAGAGAGAGGTTAATATGGCGACAAAGATTGTAGTCCCCGAATTGGGAGAGTCAGTGCTTGAAGCAACTGTCTCTCGCTGGCTAAAAAAGGAAGGCGATCTTGTGAACGTGGGGGATGTACTGGTGGAGTTGGAGACTGACAAGGTCAATCTTGAAGTGGGAGCGAAAAACCCCGGCATCTTGGCAAAGATCGAAGTGCCTGAGGGCGAGGATGTCAAAGTGGGCGATGTGTTGGGAATGATTGAGGAAAACGGGAAGCAGCCACAAGCAACTTCATCGAAAGCAGAAGCACCAGCACCCGAGCCCGAGCCACAAAAAGTTGAAGAAAAGCAGGAGGCCGTTCGCACAGACGGACAGGAGTCGCAGCGGGGATCAACGCCCCAACTTACACCGGTCGCATCACGTCTGGCGCGTGAGAACAATGTGGATGTCAGTCAGTTAACTGGAACGGGGATCGAAGGTCGAGTCACCAAAACCGACGTGGAACAGTTCCTCCATGAGCAGGAAAAAGCCAGAGAAACAGAGAAGCAGGCTCAGGCTGACTCCCCATCGGGGATGACATCGGAAGCGCAACCGGAAAAGCCAGCCAGTGTACCTCCATTGCAGATTGAAAAGCCCTCAAGTGTGACATCAGCTCAGCGTCAGGAAGAACGAATGCGCATGTCACGCAGGCGAAGGACGATTGCCCAGCGTTTGCTGGAAGCAAAGCAAAATACAGCAATGTTGACCACTTTCAACGAAATTGACATGAGCGCAGTGATGGATCTTCGCAAACGACGAAATGAAGAGTTTCAAAAGCGTCATGAGATTAAGTTGGGATTCATGTCCTTCTTTGTGAAGGCCGCGATCAG
>DASWKT010000299.1:0-4816 GCA_036396515.1 Anaerolineales bacterium
CCACCCACAAGGAGGACTGGGATACAGGCACATCCGCCGCGCTGGCAGGCGGATTCACGATGGTATTGGCCATGCCCAATACTAAACCTCCTATCTTCGATGCCGAAACTCTCGATCTTGCGCTCACCGCCGCGAAACAAAAGGCACGCTGTGATTATGGACAATACATCGGCGCCGGACCCGATAATGCAACAGCAGGGGCGGAAGGCCGTACCCCCATACGCGAGATTGCGCACCGCACGGCAGGTTTGAAGATGTATCTTGATATGACCTATGGCGAACTTCGTTTGGATGACATGACCTTGTGGGCACCTCATTTTCAAAATTGGCCGAAAGAAATGCCTCTGGTTGTTCACAGTGAAAGCAGGTCAATGGCCGCCGCTATTTTATTTGCCGTGATCTATGACAGACCTGTCCACATCGCCCATATTTCATTGAAGGAAGAGGTGCTGCTTATCAAAGCCGCCAAAGAAAAAGGCTTCAAAGTGACCTGTGAAGTCTGCCCGCATCACTTGTTCTTGACACAACCCTCTCCCAGCGGGAGAGGGCAGGGTGAGGAAGAAAATCTGCCTATTGATGGCCGCTCTGAAGTTAGACCTCGCCTCGCCGCACAATCAGACGTGGATGCGCTCTGGGAAAATCTGGGTGTCATTGATTGCTTCGCCACCGATCACGCCCCGCACACTATAGAAGAAAAAGACTCTGACAATCCACCGCCTGGTTTCCCTGGCCTGGAAACCGCGCTGCCACTTTTGCTCACCGCCGTTGACCTTCGACGTTTGACCCTCGACGACTTGATTCAGAAAATGTATATCAACCCTAAGGAAATATTTCACCTCCCCGACCAGCCCGAAACCTGGATCGAAGTGGATGAGAAGGCAGAATATGAAATTAAAGCCTCCGAGCAATTCACTCGCTGTGGCTGGACGCCCTTTGAAGGATGGAAGGTAAAAGGCAAGGTGAGCAAAGTTATACTGCGTGGTAAAACAGCATTTGAAGATGGGAAAGTTTTGGTTGAAGCAGGATTCGGACGAAATATCCGCGCGCAATAAACATTATGAAACTTGAGACAGAACGATTACTCCTGCGAGACTTTGTAAAAGACGATTGGCAGAGGGTCTTGGAATACCAATCCAATCCGCTGTATTTACGTTATTACGAGTGGACGGAAAGAACACCCGAAGCCGTGCAGGAGTTTGTCGGCTGGTTTCTAAATCATCAAAGCCAGGAACCGCGTATCAAATTTCAACTCGCAGTTGTTTTGAAATCAAGCAATCAGTTAATCGGCAACTGCGGTGTCCGTATGAATGAAGCAAATGCTCTCGAGGCGGATATCGGCTACGAGTTGGATCCCAAACAATGGAATCACGGTTATGCTACCGAAGCCGCGCATGCCATTGTGGATTTCGGGTTCAGTCGTTTTGATGTACATCGCATTTGGTCATGGTGCGTTGCAGACAATATCGGCTCTGCACATGTGTTGGAGAAATTAGGAATGCGCCTGGAAGGGCGTTTACGTGAGAATGAATACTATAAAGGCAGGTGGTGGGATACCCTGATGTATGCCATCCTCGCCGATGAATGGGGGATGCACAAACAGAGTCATCCCGTACAATGGGAGGAAATCAAGGAGTAGGGCATGCAAAACTTCACAGATGTAAAACTTGAGGTCTTTGTCCCTCAAGAGTATGCATTGAAAATCCGCGATGAACTGTCAAAGGCAGGTGTCGGGCGGATCGGGAGTTATGATCATTGCGTCGCGGTTTATCCGGTTAAAGGATATTACCGCCCACTACCAGGAGCCGACCCGTTTGAGGGAGAAATTGGACAGATCACTGAAGTTGCAGAATATAAGGTTGAAGTCAATTGCAAGCGTGAGCTGGTCAATGAAGCGATGAAAGTGATAAGAAGCGTTCACCCTTATGATGAGCCTTTGGTTAACGTCATACCGCTTGCGAATCATCTCTTCGAGATGAAGAGTATGACAGGTCAATGAGATCAAATAATATCAGTCACATCTTTCAAGCATTATTGGCGGCATTTTTCTTCGGCGCAAGCGCTCCAATTTCAAAGCTGTTCTTGGACGATGTGCCACCCGTTTTAATGGCTGCCTTTTTGTACCTTGGAAGTGGGGCTGGTATATCGCTTATCAAACTTACTCAAATAATTACATCGAATCAAAAAGAAGCGGGGATCAAATCACCAGATGTGAAGTGGCTGGCAGGCGCGATCATATCAGGCGGGATCCTCGCCCCGATTATCCTCATGATCAGCCTGCAGAACACGCCTGCTTCCACGGCTTCGCTATTGCTCAACTTTGAAGGCGTAGGGACAACTCTAATCGCGTTGTTTTTCTTCCGCGAATCCATCAGCCGCCGCGCAGTGACTGCGATCTTCGCCATTACCCTGGCGAGCATTTTCCTCTCCACTAATTTCGAAACCGGATTCGGTTTTTCGCTTGGAGCATTGGGCGTACTCCTTGCCTGTGTCCTCTGGGGCGTGGACAACAACTTCACGCGTAACATTTCTGCCAAAGACCCGTTGACCATCGTAGCCTGGAAAGGAATTGTCTCAGGAGTATTTTCGCTTACGTTTGGGCTTTTTCTGGGTCAGCGGCTTCCGGCGTTAGCGACCATCCTGGGCGTTCTGCTGCTTGGCTTTATCTCCTACGGACTCAGTATTGTGCTTTTCATCTATTCCATGCGTGGGCTGGGGGCGGCGCGCACCAGCGCGTTATATGGCACGGCTCCACTCGCGGGTGTGCTTCTTTCAATACTTATTTTCAAAGATCCAATAACTTTATTATTTGGCATTGCCGCAGTTTTGATGATGACAGGTGCTCTATTATTGGCAAACGAAGAGCACGCGCATTTTCACATCCATATGCCTGTCGTGCACGAACACAGACATACCTGGGCCGACGAATTTCATCAGCACGAAGATATGGATAAGACAGCAGGAAAGTCCCATTCGCATGAGCACGAACATCCGCGCACCGAGCATGAACACGGACACATGCCCGATATCCATCATCGGCATGGACATGAGGATAAATAAAGAAAAATCTTATCGAAGCGGTATTAGCCCACCCGTGCGAGAGTCCGAGCGGAGAAATGTTGAAGCGTAGAAAAATGTGATGAAACGGGACTCGCCCTCAGCGGGCAACAAGGTCCCAATCTCCAATTACCAATCTCTAATTACGAAGGAGTAATAAATGCCCACAAACCACACAAGTCCCTATTTGCCCTTTGGAGACCAGCGCACTGTGCCCTGGTACGGCAAGGACATCATTTCCGTCAAGCAGTTTGAGCGCGACGACTTGGAATACATCTTCGGCGTGGCGCACGAGATGCGCGGCATGGTCGAGCGCGTGGGGACGTTCGACCTGCTGAAAGGCAAGATTTTGGCAAACCTGTTTTACGAGCCTTCGACGCGTACATCATCGTCATTCACCGCCGCGATGGAGCGGCTGGGCGGGTCAGTGATCCCGATCAATGAGGTGAAGTACTCGTCGGTGACAAAGGGTGAAAGCCTTACAGATACCGTCCGCACGCTCGAATGTTATGCGGACGTGATCGTGCTCCGCCATCCTGAAACGGGATCGGCCGAGATCGCGGCAAAGGCAGCGCGCAAACCCGTCATCAATGCAGGTGATGGCATTGGCGAACATCCCACACAAGCTTTGCTCGATACGTTCACTATCTTTGAAGAACTCGGCGCGGGTCAAATTGACGGTATGACCGTGACCATGCTTGGCGACTTGAAATACGGGCGCACTGTCCATTCGCTGGCGCGCCTGCTTTCGTTGTTCAAGGCCAAGGTCAATTACGTCTCGCCTGAGGTACTGCGCATGCCCAAAGAAGTGATGGATGAGGTCGCTACGAAAGGTATCCCGCAAGCCGAGTTCGATTCACTCGAAAAAGTCCTGCCTGAAACCGACGTGTTGTACGTGACTCGTGTTCAGAAGGAACGCTTCGAAAACCCTGCCGAGTATGAAAAGGTCAAGGGCGCGTATGTGATTGATCCCGCCATCATGAAAGCCGCCAAGCAGGATATGATTGTCATGCATCCCCTCCCGCGCGTCGGCGAAATCAGCGTGGACTTCGACGACGATCCCCGCGCCGCGTATTTCCGCCAGATGGAATATGGTTTATATGTGAGAATGGCGTTGCTGGCGATGGTACTTGGCAAAGCCTAAAGTATTTGCCACGGAGGCACTGAGCCACTGAGAAAATTTAAATCTCCGTGACTCCGTGTCTTTGTGGCTAAGGAGTCTTATGGAATCTTTTTTTTCTTTTTTAGAAAAACGCATCGACGACTGCTCATCCTTAATTTGCGTCGGACTCGACCCGCATATTCCCGATCTTCGTACGGATGGGCAGCTTCCCGTCCCAACAGCCGCATCAGCCCTGGAGTTCTGCCTGAATCTCGTTAAACAGACTGCCCCCTACGCTGCAGCATTCAAACCCAACGCGGCGTTCTTCGAAGTCTTCGGTGCCGAGGGTTGGACCGCACTCAAGCAGGTCATCGAAGCAATTAACGAGGAGTCCCATCGACTCGGCTCGCGCATCCTGATCATCCTAGACGCCAAGCGCGGCGACATTGCCTCCACTGCCGAAGCATACGCCAAGTCTGCATTTGAGACTCTCGGTGTGGACTGCATTACTTTGAATCCATATCTCGGCAAAGACTCGATTGAGCCATTCATTCAGGATCCGGAGAAGGGCGTGTTCCTGCTGTGCAAAACATCTAACCCTGGCGCGAGCGATTTCCAGGATTTGACCCTTGCATCGGGTGATCCATTGCATATTCATGT
>DASWKT010000300.1:0-10288 GCA_036396515.1 Anaerolineales bacterium
GTCGCGCGCGTTGCATAGATCGGTCCATCGTAGCCACTCTTCACCAGGTTGGGCAAATTGCCGGCGTGATCAATATGCGCGTGCGAGAGGATCACCGCGTCCACTTGGTGGGGATCGTAGGCAAAGTTCAGATTTCGAATATAGGTTTCGCCGCGTCTGCCTTGATACAACCCGCAGTCGAGCAGAAGGCGATGCCCGTTGATCTCCAATAAATGCTGGCTCCCCGTCACCGTACGCGCCGCGCCGTGAAAATTGACCCTCATCTCAGGCTCCTAAAAGACTGTAGAGCTGCGCACCATAGTGGCTAAAGCGCCACGGAGAATCAGCCATGATCGACTCAAGTTCACGCATGCTTTTTAGGGGATTTTCTGAAAGAGCGTTCAGATAAACCCTGGGCAGGATAATATCCGACTCCACACCCATTTCCTGCGCAAGTTTCTTGCGCCACGTCTTAAGTTTCTCCAAACGTTTGATGGTGGCGTCATTCGGACGTCTGGCCTGCCCCCGTTTCACAAGCGGTGCCTCAATTCCTCGCTTCGTTGCCGCTAAGATATCACGCCCCCACAGATCAATTTGCTTCGGAGTTAAACCAATACCCGCAAGGTCAACATCCTGTTCAGGCAGGTTGCGAGCGATCTCCAGCAACATCAGATCACTGAGCACTTTGAACGGTGGACGATTCATCTTTTCAGCAATCTGATCGCGGGAAATGCACAGCTCACTTAATATCGTGAGCTCTCTCACAGAGATGTCTTTACGCGTTGCAAAACGTTTCCATGATGAACCGTTTAATTTCTCCTTGGGCGCTTCCACTTGACAGGCACGAACAAAATCCTCCCGAGCAAGCTCCAGGCGTTTTTTCTCCCGCAACTCAGCCTCAAGCAGGTCACGTAGATCAAAAAGATAACGAGTATCCAGACGCGCGTAATCAATTTGAGCAGGGGTCAATGGCCTTTCGCCCCAATCTGCTTTTTGATGACGTTTATCCATTCTGACCTTGAATTTCTCAGCCAGTAAACTATCAAGCCCCACAAATTGATATCCAAGCACGCGGGCGGAATGCATCGTATCGAACAAATTAGAAAATTCAAAGCTGAAGTCGCGCCTTAAGCAAATCAGGTCATACTCGGCGGCATGAAATATTTTCTCGAGTCCGGGGTGGTTGAAGATTGGGGCAAGCGAACTCAGATCTTCGACCGCAAGCGGATCAACAACGTAGTCTTTTTCAGGCGTCGAGAACTGCATCAGGCATACCTGTTCACGATACGCATGCAAACTATTTGACTCCGTATCCACGGCGATACGGGATTGTGCGGATAAATCCGCAATCATTTGATTGAATGTGCTTGGCTGATCCACCCATACAGGCGGAGGAAGTAATTTTTGAGGCATTGACTGTCATTATATCCCACCGCTCAGGTGGGATCATGTATCAAATGATGCTAACGAGCAAGGATCTTTTCCATCACCAATCCATCTTCGCCATCGCTGTAATACTTCTTCCAAATATCGACGATCCGATAACCTGCCTTCCTGTAAAGTGAAAGCGCACCATCATTAGACATGCGGACCGTCAGTTTAACCCGCGGAAGTTTGGCCTGTTCTTCGCATGCATGTAAAAGCTCATGGCCAATGCCGCGTCTCTGATAGCTTGGATCAACCCCAATCGTGGCGATCCAGACTGCCCCCTGGGAAGGACGCGGATCACCTGCAATGAATCCGATCATTTCACCATGATCCACAGCCTTTAACCGGATCACGTCTGGCCACGTCAACACAGCCATAAGGTCAAGCAGAGGCCAGGCATCCTTATCGAAACAGGCCCGTTCGAGGCGGCGTAACGCTCCAAGATCACGGATACTCGCAGGCTGGATTTCCATATGCGAGCGGATTGTATCAATAAATAAATAGGAAGTGGAAAGTTGCCTCTCCACTTCCTGCTTATTCACTGTTTATCGACCGGTTTACTTCTTGCCATCTCCCCCAAGGAAATTACCGAGCAGACTTGTAAATTCCATCGGGAATATGTATTTCGTGGATGGGCTTGCACCGATGGACTTAAGCGTTTCAAAGTATTGCAGGGTCATCGTCTTCTGGTCAACGGCCTTGGCTGCATTAAAAATGGCCTCAAGAGCGAGAGCAAAACCTTCAGCACGCAGGAGCTGGGACTGACGCTCACCCTCTGCCTGTAGAATAACAGATTGCTTTTGACCCTCGGCACGTAATATGTTGGACTGCTTCTCACCTTCAGCAACATTGATGGCGGCTTCGCGTGTACCTGTGGACTCAGTCACGACCGCACGGCGAATGCGCTCAGCTGACATCTGTCGGTTCATTGCATCCTGCACTTCGCGCGGCGGGATGATCTCTCTGATCTCCACGTTCGTTACTTTCACACCCCAGCGCTCGGTCACTTCGTCGAGACGCGTACGCAGCATGTTGTTAATGTGCTCACGTTCCGAAAGCACATCATCAAGGGGAATGCCACCAATCACGGCTCGCAAAGTGGTCGCGGCGATACCTGCCGCAGCAACCTCAAAGTTACCCACCTGCAAAACAGACTCCGCGGGATCAAGCACCTTGTGATACCAAAGGAAATCAATTGAGATCGGCGCGTTATCTTTTGTGATCGAAGTCTGGTGAGGAATTTCGCGCACCTGCTCGCGCAAATCCACCTTGACAGCGCGGTCAATTACAGGGATCAGCAACACAAGCCCAGGTCCTTTAGCCCCAACACTTCGGCCAAGCCGAAAAACAACGAGGCGCTGGTATTCAGGTACAATACGGATGGCATTGGCTAAAAAGATAAAGCCAAGGACCAGAATTGCACCGACAAAACAAACAGCGGTACTGCCAGCAAAAATATCCATTTCAATCTCCTTTTCTGCAAAACGTATTTCAGTGTTCTTTTTTCACGATCAGAACAAATCCTTCGCGCCCGACAACACGGATCGAACTGCCAACCGCGATCGGTTTTTCGCTGCGAGCCGACCACAACTCTCCCGAGATTTGCACACTTCCATCGTCATGGACTTTTGTCTTGGCCTCTCCAATTTGGCCAACCAGCTCTTCAAGATTATGGGACGGCTTCGCATTCGAGGCCTCAAGAGATTTGCGGACAGCAAGCCACAAAAAGCCTGCAACCAATCCCGACGCGACAATTGCAACCAGAGGGTTGACCACAGCTTGTCCTTCTCTACGCGGAAACATAAATACTGATCCCACCACGAGCAACAGAATAGATAGAGCCAGATACAGTTCACGCTTGGGCTTTTGTATGGCGTAAACAAAGGGAACGATACTCAAAGCCAGAAGAACCAATGCCCACCAGTTGAAGGATAAGTGGTAAATCGCGTATCCCGCCAGAGCGATACAGAAGAGTGCCCCCACTTCAAAAAACCCCGTCCCCGGCGTAGCGAGAGACATCATCGCCAGTAGAACGCCCCCGAGCAAAAAGAGATATGCAATGTTGGGATCAAGTAAGAAGTCCATCACTCCTCCAGTTCATTATACAACAAGACCAGCGTTTGTGAATCCTGTGCGTCTCATCTTTTATCTACGAAATTCGTCATACGAAAGTTGTGCAAAGGGATATGCGTGGCAGTTGTATAATTAGCACGACATTTGGCCCCCACCGCCCATTCCCCTTCGGGTCGGGGCACCTCCCCCAAATACGAGCGAGATCTTCATGATAACAACTCGATGTAAACTTTCGGATTTGGGGAGGCCAGGAGGGGGCAAGGAGTATCCATGAACTTTCGAAAAATCTGCGTTTTGGGCCTCGGTTATATCGGATTGCCAACTGCCGCAACCTTTGCCACGCATGGACTCAACGTCGTTGGCGTAGACATCAACCCGCGCATCATAGAAACATTGCGAAATGGTAAGATCCACATTCATGAAGCCGGCTTGGGAACAGTCCTCGAGGCTGCGCTAGAATCAGGCAGGCTGACCGTTTCAACTGAACCTGAAGAAGCCGATGCCTTTTTGATCGCAGTGCCCACCCCCTTCTATCCTGACCAGCACGGTGAATACAATGGCAGGCAATACAAACTTGCAGACATGCGCGCCGTCACCTCCGCCACCGAAGCCATCGTTCCACACCTTCGCAAAGGGAATCTGGTGGTGCTTGAATCTACCTCGCCACCTCGTACAACCATTGACTTGGTCGCCCCTATTTTGGAGAGATCCGGCCTCAAAGCCGGCGCCGATTTCTTCCTGTGCTATTCACCGGAACGCGTCCTGCCCGGGCAAATCCTGCGGGAACTCATTGAAAATGCACGGGTCGTGGGCGGCGTCACTCCGCAATCTGCCGCGGCTGGGCGGGACCTCTACGCGACGTTCGTCAAGGCTGAAATCATCGAAACGGATGCCACCACCGCTGAGATGGTCAAACTGATGGAGAACACTACCCGCGATGTCAATATCGCCATTGCGAACGAATTCTCACGTCTGGCTGAAAAGTTCGGCGTGGATGTCTGGGAAGCCATCAGCCTGGCAAACAGGCACCCGCGCATTAACATCCTCAGCCCGGGGCCCGGTGTCGGCGGCCATTGCATCAGCGTGGATCCTTGGTTCTTTGTGGAAGCTGCCCCAGGTCTGACGCCACTCATTTATCAAGCGCGCCAGGTAAATGATGCACAACCCCACTTTGTCGTTGAAAAAGTGAGACAAGCAGTGGGCTCTCTCAAAGGCAAAAAAATCGCCACACTGGGGCTCGCCTACAAACCCGATGTGGATGACTTGCGCGAAAGTCCCGCGACCGAAGTGGTTCATTTACTCCAAGGAGAGGGCGCACAGGTCAGAGCCTGGGAACCATTCAAACCTGATGCAGATTTGCAGGGCATTTATATGGCATGCACGCTGGAGGAAGCAATTTTGGAAGCGGACGCCCTGTTGCTCCTCGTGAAACACACTGAATTTCGCGCCCTAAACCCGGAAGAACTTATTGCGAAAACAAAAGCGCGCATTGCCATTGATACTGTCAATGGATGGGATGCAGATAAATGGCGAAAAGCGGGGTTTCAATTCGCGCGACTTGGCGCAACAACATAATGAAAATCCTCTCTGTATTTGGTACACGTCCGGAAGCCGTAAAAATGGCACCGATTGTCCGGCTATTGAAACGAACACCGGGAATTGAAACGCGTGTGTGCGTCACCGCCCAACATCGCCAAATGCTCGATCAGGTTATGGAATTATTTCAGATCAAGCCAGATTATGATCTGAATTTAATGCGTGACAATCAATCACTCGCAGAGATCAGCGCATCCATCTTCACCCATCTGGATCCTGTTCTCGCGGATTTCAAACCAGACTGGGTACTGGCAGTGGGTGACACTACTACAGTCGTCACCACTTCATTACTTGCATTTTACCGGCGAATCAAATTCGGCCATGTGGAAGCAGGATTGCGTACTCACAACAAGTGGCATCCCTTTCCTGAAGAGATCAATCGCCGCCTGGCTACCGTCACTGCCGACCTGCATTTTGCACCGACGGAATGGTCGAAGGGAAATTTGTTGCGCGAGGGTGTGGACGAAAAAAAGATCCTTGTCACAGGCAATTCTGTTATTGATGCCCTGAATTTTGTCACAAAACAGGCAGAACCGGACAAAATTACCGCACTCCTCAAGCAGCTTGGACTGGCGACTGGAGGACCAGAGACGAAGAGACTCATCCTCGTCACCGCTCATCGGCGCGAAAACTTTGGAGAACCTCTTGAAAACATTTGTCGCGCGGTAAAGGAAATCGCATTGCGCAGTGACGTGGAGGTCGTTTATCCTGTGCATCTCAACCCCAACGTGCAGGAACCTGTCAACCGTATATTGAAAGATGTTCCGCGGATCACTTTGCTACCACCCCTGGATTACCTTCCGCTGGTTCATCTCATGAAGCATGCAAAACTCATTCTTACAGATTCAGGTGGCCTGCAGGAGGAAGCCCCTTCACTGGGCATCCCTGTGCTCGTCCTGCGCGAAGTGACCGAGCGTCCGGAGGGAATCCAGGCGGGTGCACTCAAGCTGGTTGGAACAGAGACCAGTCATATCGTCCAGGAGGCGATGTGGCTCTTGGATAATCCATCCGCCTATGTGGAAATGGCAAAGGCTTCGAATCCGTATGGCGATGGCCACGCGGCGCAGAGAATTGTCCAAGGACTGCTTCGCTCCGAGCGGAGAGCGACAGTGGCAGCCGAAGCGTAAGTCCAACGCGGTACGAAAGCTGTAAGGCAGATAACAATGTTGAATATGAGATAATCAATTCAATGAAAGCAGTTCGGCGGCTGGTTGGATCATTTGTGGCATTTGCAATTTTGCTGACTTCATGGGGGTCAGTACAAGCGCAGTCAGTAGATCTTCAATATTTCCCGGAGACCGGTCACAATGTAAGAGGGGATTTTTTGCGATTCTATAAAAGTGTCAAAGACCCGAAGCTGATCTTTGGCTATCCCATAACAGAACAGATGACATCAAAAGATGGCAAAACGGTCCAATATTTTCAACGCGCCCGCTTTGAACTTCGAGCCGAACAGCCTGAGGAACAGCGTGTGCAGCTTACCTTGCTGGGACAGGACTCGTACGAACCCGGCGGGCAGCTGAACATCGCAAATTCATCGGGATGCCAGTTATTCCTCACAGGTTATCGCGTCTGCTTTGCATTTCTGGACTTTTACCGAGCGAACGGCGGCACAAAACAGTTCGGGAATCCAATTTCCCCATTCGAGTTCCACGATCGCCTCATTGTTCAATATTTTGAATTGGCGCGTTTTGAATGGCGCGCAGACCGCCCCGAAGGTCAACGAGTTGTAATTACCGATCTGGGTCGCCGCTATTTCGATCAACTCGGCGAAGATCCGGCGCGTCTCAAAGCTGTCGAGCCTCAAGATGCCACCATCAACCCTGTCCTGTCCATAAAGGTGCGTGCATTCGTGATGAAGCCTGTGATGCTGTCCAGCGGCCAGCAAACGGTATACGTGATCGTCCAAAGCCAAACACTCCAAGCGATATCAGACGCAACGGGCAGGGCAACTGTTCACTGGCCTGATGGTCGAATAGAAGAGTTTTTCTTCACGACGAACAGCTCGGGCATTGGGAATATCTCGTTCAATTTCAACGACCAAAAACAGGGGGAACTTGTGCCCATTGACATCGCTGTCACATATCAGGGTCTGGCAGGAACGACGAGGACATCGTTCAGAATCTGGTTCTAATTTTAAACTGTAGGAAATTGTTCCTGCGAAAGCCGCTTTATTCCCCAATATCTCTCCAATCAAGGACGGGACCATCTTTACAAGCCATCCTCCAATTGGATTTTAGATTCACTGCACACACTCCACATTCTGCGACTCCCCCACAAGGCATCGAAGTACGGAGGAGTACCTGCGCTTCTTTCAAAGCCGACACTTGATTCAATTTCCCCATTGCCTGTCTCAACCCGGGCAGATTCTCGCGCGCCACATCCAGAGCAATGTAATCCGCCCACTCACAGACCTCAGATAATGCAGATGAAGGCTGCACTTCAACATCAGCGGGCAGACTGTCAGACGCGGAGTCGCAAACTAACACCACTGCCGCGTTTTGTTTCAAGGCCGGTCGAATTAACCCTCGCAAATGTGCGGGAGTGTCATCATATGCCACAAGCGCGACCCGTCGAGATGAAGCTGGCAGCGCGAAACCGCGTCCCAATGGACCGCGCAAATGAAGCTTATGTCCCGGAATCCACGAATCAGGCAAAGGCGGCGCGGCGATAAAACCTGAAGGCGCGGAATCCGTATAAAAAAGTGGAACAGGTAAAAGTGAGCCTGAGTCGGCGCCTGCGAGCAGGTATTGCCCCGGAGATGGGATTAAATTTGCCGGGCAGGAAAGGCGCGCGCTGCGAAGCCCATCCTGAAGAATCAATTCAATTACCTGACCTTGGCTCGTCTGCATAGCGCTATGCTATCATGGCGGTATAATTATTTCAACTTAGACTTGGAGGAACCATGAATATCGTTGATGTCATTCGTTCATTGGCGGGTTTCGCATGGCTCGGTGCAATCGGTTTGGGCGTGCTTGCACTGGTCCGTGCAGGCCGCAATCAGAGCGCAAGGGGAATCGGTTCCACGGTAGTGATCGTGCTTGTGATCGCCGTGATACTTTCTACGCTGGGAGCTGGCCTGGTGTATGTAGAATCCAACGAGCGGGGCGTGGTCAGGACAATCAGAGCGGGAGGCGTTCGGCCCGACGAGCTCGAGCCGGGCCTGCATTGGATTGTCCCAATCGTTGAGCAGGTAGTGACATATTCGATCTCAAACCAGACCTACACCATGTCTGCTGTGGCGGGTGAAGGCCAGGTGCAGAACGATGACTCGATCCGCGCCCGTACCAAGGACGGTCAGGAAGTCATCATTGACGCTTCCGTCATTTATCAGGCTGACCCCAGCAAAGTCGTACAACTTCACATTGTTTGGCAAAACCGTTATGAGGATGGGTTTGTGCGTCCCGAGGCACGCGGGATCATTCGCGATGCAGTTTCGCAGTATGGCGTGGAAGAAGTTGTTTCCACGAAGCGCGCTGAAATCGTCCAAATCATTTCCAATGAATTGGCTACCAGCCTGGCTGAGAATAATTTGCGCCTCGTTGACTTCGTGCTGCGCGACATACATTTCAGCGAAGGATATGCCGCAGCTGTGGAGCAGAAGCAGATCGCTGAACAACAGGCCCAACAGGCCGCGTTAACGGTTGAGCAAAAGAAACAGGAAGCCGAACAGGCCCGCCAGGTGGCGCAGGGTCAGGCAGATGCAGCGGTGATCGCCGCTCAAGGTGCAGCGGAGGCTCGGCTTATCCAAGCCGAAGCGGAAGCCCAGGCGAATGAACTGATTGCCGCATCGCTGGAAGACAACCCGGAGCTACTGCAATATCAATACATCTTAAGACTCGCTCCGGGTGTGCAGACGATATTTATCCCAAGTGGCAACCAATTTATTTTGCCATTGCCCAACACCACGACACCAGCTACGGTGATAGAACCCACAACACCGCCATAATAAGGATCTTTGGATAGGAAGATGACCGGTAACCAGAAAGGCTGGTTGCTGGTCATCTATTTTAGGAAACTCATGCCGATCCCACAAACTGGACGCGAGATCAGGCTCACGACTCTCTCCACGTGCGCGGGTTGAGCGTCCAAACTAAGCGCCGAGGCGCTGGCGCAGGTACTGCGTCCTGTTAAAGACGTCTTCGAGGCCGATTCATTCCCAGACCTTTTGGTGGGTCTGCGGGAACCTGACGACGCGGCCGTCTGGCGTTTGGACGAGGACCGCGCCCTGGTGGTGACTACTGACTTCTTCACGCCGGTGGTTGATGATGCCTACGATTATGGTGCGATCGCTGCGGCAAACAGCCTGTCAGATGTGTATGCGATGGGGGGTCAACCGTTCCTCGCGTTAAATATCGCCGCCCTGCCCGATAATTTGCCGGAGGAAATTTCGAGCGAAATCATTCGCGGCGGTGCGGAAAAAGCGCGCCAGGCAGGCGTGGTCATTGCTGGCGGGCACACTCTCAAGGATAAAGAACCGAAATACGGCTTGATCGCGATTGGTTTCGTTGATCCGCGCAAGATGTTGAGCAAAAGCGGATTGAGAATTGGCGACGCACTCGTGCTGACTAAACCGCTGGGCTTTGGCGTTATAACGACAGCTCTTAAACGCGAGCAGGCCGAAGAGCAGGATGTCAGCGAAGCCGTGGACTGGATGAAACGTTTGAACAAATCTGCGAGCCAGCTTGCCGTGGAGTTTAGTTTGCGCGGCGGGACAGATATTACGGGATATAGCCTGATCGGCCATGGCATGGAAATGGCCGAGGCATCAGGCATATCATTGGAACTGGATTTTTCAAACATCCCATTTATCTCAGGCGCGCGCAAATATGCTGAAATGGGCGCTTTCGCGGGCGGCGCGTTCGACAATAAAAAGCATTTTGAGTCAAAAGTGAGATTTGCCAATTCTATAGATGAAGCGAATCAGATGTTATTGTTTGATCCACAGACGAGTGGAGGCTTGTTACTCGGAGTTTCGCGCGAGAACCTGGATTCCTTCCTTACGCGTGCACAGGAAATGGATCAGGCTGCCTGGGTGATCGGTCGCGTTAAACCGGGAATAGGCATTGAAATCCGCTAAGAAGTGCATTATCCATAGTACAATATAGGGAGTGTAGAAAAAGTTCACTGGATCATGTCTGACGGAGTCCCCTTAGGTAGCACACACGTTAGCAAAAATAGTTTCCCGTCCGCTGATCGTAGCCGGCGGGTT
>DASWKT010000301.1:0-13324 GCA_036396515.1 Anaerolineales bacterium
AAAAATTCATTGACCTTCAGTCGCCCATCCTGGGTCTTGGGGAGCGGAAGATTGGCAATCACCTGGCTCACCCGATTCCCAGCAGTCCAGATGACGCAATGGCTGGGGATGAATCGTCCGTCTTGCAGCTCAAGGCCCTCGGCAGTCACTTTGGCAGCGCGGGCTGTTTCCAGCTCGATCCCTCGTTCCAAAAGCTGCTCCTTAGTGTAGGCAGCCAGGCGCGTGGCAGTTTGAGGTAGGACGGCGCTGCCCACCAGGACGAGGCGGACCCCATCCCGAAGAATCGCGGGATAGTGTCGAAGCAGAATGCCCCGCGTCAGTTCCTCCAGCGCCGCGATCAGCTCAGTGCCTGCGTGTCCGGCGCCAACGATGACAAAGGTGAGCAGGCGCTGCCGTACCCACGGGTCATCGGTCAAGCAGGCTGCCTCGAAGAGATCGATGACATGATTGCGGATGAGGACCGCGTCGCCCACTCCCTTGAAGGGAAGCGTGTGCTCCGCTGCCCCTGGTACCGCGGCCGTGTTCGGAGCCGCTCCGAGGGCAAGTATAAGCATGTCAAAGTGCACCTGCTGCCGGAGCGGCGACCGGCGATGGCGGGCAATGACCCGGCGGCGGTCAAGGTCAATCGATTCAACCGACATTTCGCCAAACTCGATTTCCCACGCGCTGCACAAAGGCCGCATCGGATAGAGGACGTGGCGGGTTTCGACAGCCCCTGTCGCTGCCTCAGCCAGCATGGGCGTAAAGAGCAGAAAGTTCTGTTCACTGACCAGCGTAATGTGCACCGGCAGTACTCCGGCGCAGCGCTTTGCTAATGCCATCGCCGTCGTGACGCCAGCGAATCCACCGCCGAGAATCACGATGCGCGGAGCCAGCGAGGTCGAAGGCCGAGCCAGCACCCTGCCAGCGACCGGACCGATTTTCATCTCCTGCATCACCATGCGTTCGCTCCCTTCCGGGTGTAAAGAAAGTTCTCCATATTACTCAATCATGAGATCCTACATGTTTTTTGAAGGTAGGTGATCAGTGTAACTTCCAGGCATAGCGAAAGGTAACACCCAATATGAACCACGCTGCCAGAATGGTTCCGCGCACAGTCCCGCTGACCTTCGATTGACCGAAGCGGCGGCTGCGATAGCTAACGGGAGCTTCCACGATCCGCGCGCCGCGCCGCGCGGCTTTCACGATCATCTCCGTTGGCCAGCCGTAGGTCATTTCCTGCATATCCAATTGCACCAGCAATGATCTGCGAACGGCGCGGTAAGGCCCCAGGTCTGTGATCGACAGTCCGTATAATTCATTCATCAAGCGCGATACCAGCCAGTTCCCGAAACGCTGATGGGAAGGCATCGCGCCCGGCGCAATTTGACCGCGCTCACGGGAGCCTAATACCATATCGGCCCAATCCTGCCAAATGGGCGCGAGCAGGAGTGGCAGGTCGGTGGGCGAGAAACTGTAATCCCCATCCATGAAAACCAGGATATCTGCATTTTGCACCGCGGAAACTCCTGCTGCACAGGCGTACCCATAGCCGCGGCGCGGTTCACCGATCACTTGCGCTCCGGCGGCTTTTGCCTCTTCGGCGGTGGCGTCATTCGAGCCGTTGTCCACAACGATCACATCAACTTGTGCAGCGGTTCGAACCTCATAGACCAACCGGCGGATGTTGCCCGCTTCGTTCAAGGCAGGAATAATGACAGTTGTCTTCAACAAGGTTTATGCTTCCTGAGAGAGCAAACGGCGTATGGAATTTCGCGCCAGAAACCGGCGTGTGTGGACTGCGACCTGCGAGTCCAGGCTCTTGACCTCTTTCAATAAACGCATCAGGGATGCCGCGTCGTCCACGTCGTACCATATGGGCAGGAGGCTCACGCGCAGGCCTTCCTGCTCTGCCAGTGCAATCGTATCTGCCGCGACCCTCGGTGTGCTCATCTGCACTTCGTGCAGCAGGCGCGGCGCCGGTTTTTTGATCCCGATTAGATAATAACCGCCATCATCGCAGGGACCCAACGTCACATCCGCGCCATGGGATAGGGATTCGAAGGCTTGCGCAAGATAAGCGGAGGGAAGCGTTGGGCTATCGCTGTCCATGATAACGGCGCGTTCGTATCCCTGGGACAGGTAGTCCGTGAGCGCGTGGTCGAGCCGCGAGCCAAGGTCGTTCCCATCTTGTGGGACCAACTCGCAGTCCGAGGCGAAGCGCTGGAAGTAATCCCGCGCGTCGAGGGGCAGATAGACGATCACTTTCTGCACCTCATCCACCTGTCGCATCTGATCCAGCGTATCGAACAGGAAACACTCGTACAACGCGCTGGCTTGCTGAGGAGTTAGGGGAGGGGAGAGGCGGGTCTTCGTTTGCCCGGGCGCGGGTTGCTTGGCGACCACGATCAATGCATTTTTAGGCTGAGGCATGATGTTTCTCGTCGGTTTCAAGAATACTCCGTCGGTTGAGCGTGATAATTCTTTTCTCTCTAATAAGAATCCACATGGCATAAAGCCAGGGAACACCCAGCACGGTTGAAGTGAGCAGGGGTTCGAGACGGATCGCCGTTTCGGGTTTGAAGAACATCGTCGGGACATATTCCGGACCGAAGACCAATTGTTTGCTCACAACCCAGAAACCGAACACCAGCGCGAGATTGCGACTTTGAGGTGAGAGCAGCGGTGCGAGGCAGATCAGCCAGATGCTGTACCATTGTTGAAACCATAAGCATGTGACCAGCAGATAAAACGCGAGGATGTTGAACGTGATCTGGAGGAAATCGCGCCCTGGGCGTCCAGCGTCTTTGATGCGAAAGGATTGAATGAGAACGAACACAGCCAGCAATCCCAACGCGGCAAGACTCACCAGGCGCGCAGATTCATCCAGGCCCAACGTTGGTTTAAGCAGGCGATAGATGACGGCAGGGATGGATGTAGTGAACATGTTCATTCGCCGCTCGACGCTGAATGAAGCGAGTCCATTCCAGAACGGATAATAGGCAGCGGCGGTGATCACGAAGGCAAGCGCGCCCGTCTTTGCGAGGAATGCAAGCCGCGCCGAGATCGTTTCCAAACTGCGCCAGGCGATCAACAGCACAGCAGGAATCAAAACTATGGGAAGGAACTTGATCAACGCGCCTGCCAACAGCGAGAGCGCCGCGAGCGTGTAACGATGGCGGGTGATCCACCATGCCGCAAGGAGAAACCAAAATGCCATTGCTGCATCGTTATGACCATTTCCCCAGGTCTCATAAAGAATCATCGGATTCCATCCCAGCAGTAATGCCCCGCTCAGAGCTTGCCCTTTTGATTCACGAATCAAATACATGACCACCAATGCGACGCCCGCCACATGAAACAGACCCGGCAGTAATTTGAATGCCAGCACATTCGCAATGATGCCATCGCCGGCAAGCCAGGCGGTGAGACCCGCCAGCGATTCCCAGAGCGGACCATACGCCGAGCGCGCTTTCTTCCAGGCGGCGTACTCGTAAAACGGGTCATCGGGAAAATCCGCGATCACCTGCTGGAATGGGTTGGCGCCATGGACTCCCAGGATACGGCCGTGCATGATGTTGTCGTAGATGTCCGCCGCGTCGAAGGGAGCGACGAACAGGAATACAACGATGAATGCCAGCATCCCTGCTATGACGACGATCCATGCGCGTCGTCCCTCGACCCTCAGGCTGATCCTGTACCCAAGCCAGTACAACGCCCAGACGCCGATGAACGCCAGACTTAAGCGCACATAAGACGGCGTGCCTTGATAAAAGAGCAGGTCTCTATCGAGCCTGGGCTGGTCGTAGAGCTCCAATAGGTTGATGGGCAGGAGAAACGCGAAGACATAAATAAGCATACTTGCCAGAACAACCAGCGCCAATTGTATGATCGGCGATGCAATGTGTTTTTTAGCGGCGGATAAAATGTTTTGCATAATGTCTCACGTTATAACTTTGCGCTCTGCGCCGTCCCCGGCGCACGGATTACCTGAAACATGCCGCCGAGGACGGCGGCTTGAGCTCATTAGCCAATGCGGAGGCCAAAGCGCTTTGTATAGGAATCTCACAGCGTCGATCAAGAGCAAAGCATACAACGGCAGGAACTGGGCATAGATGGCGGCCTTGATTGGTCTCCATTCGACAAAGAAAGTGTAGGACAACCCGACCAACCCGCAGAACAGCAACCAGCCGGTCCAGGCATCGAGGCAGGGCAGAGCTAAAATCCCGAACCGTTTGCGGGAGGGTTCAAGGAAGATCGCGATCAATGGCAGAAGCCAAAGCATGTACCAAGAAAAGAGGTTTTGTGAAAAGAGCGTGATGATGCCTATGGGCAAGATACAGCGTCGAACTGCCGTTTCGGCATCGAAGGCAGGCTTGATGATTGCCCAACAGACAAAGATGGCAATTACCCCTAATGCAACCAATGTAATTCTATTAGGAGAATGCCATCCAACCCAGTCAAGGACATCATTCAGACTGGAAACCAGTGGACCGACGTTGAATGTTTCACGGAAGTAGCGCGGTAAAAAACCAAGCACGGAACTGCCGCTGGTGAACCAGTAAGGTACATAAAAGGCTCCCAGCGTTGAAACAAAGGCTAACGGCATATGCCAGCGCCCCTGCGCATGACCGGGGCGCCACAAGAAGGGTAACAACAATGCCGGATAAAACTTCAGTGCTGTTGCAATGCCCAATAGAACGCCGACCAAACCATCGCGTTCGCGCACTCTTGCCCACCACGCCCCCACAAGAAACGGCAGGATCAATCCGTCCACGTGCGCGGCATGGGCGGTTTCGAATGCCAGCAAGGGCGACCATAAGTAAATGAGCACGCGGGAAGGTGAGCGCCCCAGGTCGTGCAGTAAGCCCAATAGAAGAATGCCAGCCAGAAATCCGCCAGAGGCCATTGCCACCTGAAACCCGCGGATGTTATCAGGAACGATTCGCCACAATAGAGCATAGGCGGCTTGCGCGGCTGGCGGGTAAACAGTCACCACATTTTTACGGTTGATAGAAGGATAAATATCCGTATCTCGTAAATGAGCCAGTTTGGGTGCGTTAGGTGGGTAGCGGTACGGGCTGATTCCCTGCGCCTGCACCCTGCCATCCCACACATAACGGTACATGTCGTCGGAGAGAGTCGGGCGTGTGAGCGTGAGAATGGCTTGCGTCACGGCGACCAGAGCAAAGATCCAGTAAAGGAGGCGATGTTCATCTTTCTCCAAATGCAGGATATAAAGGCAAGCGATCCCATAAAGGATGAAAGCCGAAAAGAAAATATATTCAAATGCAACCGTGTTCCTGCGCAAGTCGCCGAGCGTGAATGCCCAGAAATAGGTTGCGATGAGGAGAATCCCCAGCAGAAAGGGAATCCACTTTTTTGTCAGTGTCATGCACCCTCACCCCAACCCTCTCCCTCAGGGAGAGGGGTTATGTGAAGAACAGGAGGATTTTTGCGAGGCGGTTGCCTCTATCTGTTGCGGCTTGAAGGCGTGGGCGAATGACTGCATCCAGACCAAAAACGCGTCCCGTTGGCACGGCGAGGAAGACCAATCCCAAAACGGAGAGCATTCCATATGTCCAATACCATTCGAAGGGGATGGCGGTGACGCCTATGTATAAATTGACCGCCTGCACCAGCGCCGCCAGGCCACCGAGCCGGGTGAACAGACCGAGAATCAAGGAGACCGCGACGAAAGCCTCCATCAGCCAGACGAACCAGCCCGCCACTGCCATATTGGGCACAACAAAGCGTTCGACCAGGTCGGACTGGATGGACAGCTTCGAATAGATGACCATCAAGCCGACCCAATCGCACAAGCCGGATGTGCGCTCCTGCAAACCCGTGCTCACGGCAAAATCGGGCGGGCAGCCAAATTGCGGCGGCAGTTTCCACAGCAGTTGGGTGTACCATAAATAACCATAGACAAGGCGGGAGATAATCATGCCAATCCGTCCCAGCCCATCAACAGGCATGACGTTGTTCGAGCTCAGGGTTTTTTCCATGCGGGACCTCCATTCTAAAATAGTCATATCCACTGATATTGTCTATCTTATCGTCCTTGTGTTACAGAATTCTTACATCCCCAACTGACGCGCCGCGTATAACACAGCCAGAATGGTCATGCTATCGCGGATCTCGCTTTTTAGGACCATTTGAAGTACCTGATCGAAAGGGAACGTTTCGATATCCAGGAATTCAGTTTCGTCGGGTATTGCTTGTGTTTGGGTCAAATGACGGCCAATGTAGAGGTGCGCAATTTCGTGCATGACGGATTTGCTGGTGTAATACGTGCTGACGTGACTCAAATCAGCGGCATCGTGTCCCACTTCTTCACGCAATTCACGGTGGGCGGCATCCAGCAGTGACTCGCCGAGTTTGACTCCGCCGGTTGGCATCTCCCAGCGATGATCTTCCCCAAAAACATAGCGGTATTGCCGGATCATCAGAACGTGCCTGTCGTCAAGAAAGGGCAGGATGCCCACACATTGACCGCATTCCACCACGCCATAAATGGTGGTCCTGCCATTCGGCATCTCGGCCACGTCTTCCCGCAGGCGGATCCAGGGATTTTGGTAAACCGGACGGCTAGAGAGAGTTTTCCAAGGTTTTGGGGGCATATTTTCTTCCGTTGAAATTGAATTGACGTAGATCAATTAGCGCACGGGACTGCTCTGGAATTCGCTTCCCGTGCGCGCCGCGCGACCTTTATGGCACAGGTGACGATGGGTCAGCCAGATCTGCCAGACGCGCAAAGCCGCCTCGATCTGGATTTGAAGCGACATCTTCGACCTGCCGTGGCTCCGGTCGGCAAAGTGAACTGGAGTCTCTCTGATCCCGTATTCCAGACAATGCGTCAGATAAGCCATTTCAACCTGAAAGATATAGCCCTTGGATTGAATGTTGCCAAAAGGTATGCTGCGCAGCGTCTCGGATCGCCAGAGCCGATAGCCTGTTGTAATATCCCGCACCGGGACACGCAGGATCATGCGTGCATAATAATTTCCCCATGTTGAGAGTCCTTTGCGCCAGATGGGCCACTGGCTATCAATGCTTCCTCCCGGCGTGTAACGCGAGCCAAAGACCACATCACCAGACTCGAGGCATTTCGTCATTATGACCAGAGTCGCTGGGTCGTGCGAGAAATCGGCATCCATCTGACAGACTGCATCCACATTATCCTTTAGCGCAAGGCGGAACCCCTGAACATACGCCGAGGAGATCCCGAGTCTTCCAGGGCGGTGAAGCACCGACATCCTTCCGGCACTTGACGCTGCCAGTTCATCTGCAAGAAACCCCGTGCCGTCGGGGCTATTGTCATCGACCACAAGCACCGATAGATCCAGCGGAAGTGCAAGTAAAGTGGGGATTAACTTGGGCAGATTATCTGCCTCATTGTAAGTTGGTATTACAACACAGATTTGCAAAGTAAACTCGCGTATAAGAGCGGCACGGAAGGGAATGTTCCTACCACACCACCAGACAGGTTTCCGTTCGGCGGACGCCCACGGCGCCGGCAATACCCGTGGTCACTCAGTTGCCAAGCGATTGGAGGTCGGGGCTTTCCACAAACGCGATGAGGTCGAAGCGCCCCGTGACTGCATGAATTTGTTTGATCACGGAACCCTCAAGTTCCATCCCTGGCAGTTCCTTCATCAAATCCTGCACGCGGGTCGGTTCGGCTTCTATCAAAACATATGCTTGGATCATTCTGTTCTCCTCTTGAGGCGCGGAGATTGCTTTGCTCCGCTCGCAACACTCCCTGGCACCGCCCGCCAGGGCAGGTGTGAGGTTAATTGTGGCGTCGCACGGAAACCGAATTTTTTAGCCTCAGGTAAACGTCATCAACGGCACACTGCCGGTGAGCGCCATGGCTTCCAGTTGTTCCTTGATACGTTCCACAGAGGCGGCGAGCGGAAATATTCTCCTGTTGACCTGCATATCTGCATCGGTTGAAAGGGGATGCCAGAAGACGCCGTCCAAATTGACGGTGATCTCGGGCACGAGATTTCCCATCCCCAGTTCCAGCCCCTCCCTGGAATAGCCTCGTTTCGCCAGAGGGCGGATGAAATGATCCTCATCCGGAATCCCGATCGAGCGATGGAATTCGCACAGTTTGTCCAGATGCGCGGAGTTGACAGGTGTTTCGGTCGTCCCAAGACGGACGCGAAAACCGGCTGCCTGGAGCAGTCTTACGCCCTCCACGGTCTTCTCCCAAGTGCCCGGCCCGCGGTAGGCATCGTGGTCTTCGGGTCGACCTCCATCCAGGCTGACCTGTACAATGAGGTTTTGGTTGGCGATGGCGCACAACTTTTCTAGGCGTGTGCCGCGCAGGAGCATGGCGTTCGTCAGCACCGTCGTCTGGATGCGAGCCGAGGAATACGCCAGCATCTCGTAAAACTCATTCAGAAGAAATGGTTCGCCGCCGGTAAAGAAGATGTGTTCGAATCCCAGTTCCACTGCCTCATCTACAAGGCGCTTCACATTGTCCATTCCCAGTGCCCGGCGCGGTGCATTCGGTCCGGATTTCGCCACGCAATAGGAGCACTTTAAATTGCAGTCATAATTGGTGTAAATCCAGAGCTTCCATAAGAAGGCTGGCGGTGTTGCTTGTGAGTTGGAAGACGACTCAACAGTCGTCAGAGGTTCAGTTGGATTTGCGGCAGTCACGATGCCTCTCCTCTTTTCAAAGACGTTGATGCCTATTCCCTGACGAATCTTCCTTCAAATGGATCCGCCACGTCAATCCCGGACCGAGGGCGGTCTGACGGCAAACGCGATTTTATTCTACCCTCTGCCAGATCATCAATGGAATGCCGTTCCCAGTACAAGGTGTGCTCGACAATTTGGCGAACCGTCCAATCGTCATCTGGAACTTTCTGATCAAGATCCAGATCGTCCATCCCGATCAAGGCAGAGATCAGGTTGGCGCGAGCTTTGATCGTTTCTGCCATCAGCCGGTCCACCTGGCTTTTTTGCATCTTCCTCATGCTGTAGCGCAAACTATAGATCTGACCAGCATGCATCTGTTCATGGTCGATGTTGTGAGTAAGAAGGTCGCGCTCGGTGCCACCCATCGCACATGGATGCTCAGATAAATCATCCAGCTCCGCGTCGCTCAGATGCGCCAAAACTCCCAGTGTCTCGCTGAGGGAGGAAATCAGCATCTGTACCAATTCGTCTGTTTGTTTGCCCATTGGATCAAGGATCTCCTGTCTTGGTTTTTTATCCGAAAAGAGGCATTCCACATACGGCTTTCCCAATGAAATCGTATAGCACGTCTGTGGTAGGAGCCATGACGGTTGCTGCACGCGCGTCACGGAAGTGCCGTTCGACCCCAACATCTTTACGGAACGCGGCGCCTCCACACACGCGCATCGCCAGGTCTGTGACCTCAGTCGAGGCTTCGCCCGCCGCCGCTTTGACTTCCAGGATTCGCAGCATGGTATCTGCGCGACCCTTCTCAACGGCATCCAGCGTGTCGAGTAGAAGGGCCCGAGCCATATCGGTCTTGATGCGCATTCGAGCAATGTAAGCGCGAACTGTCGGAAGGTCGCTCAGACCATTTCCCATGTGTTCAAATTTCGTCCCGGCAACATGCTCTGCGGCTTTCTGGGTGGCTGCCTCCATCGTCCCCACCGAAAAAGCCGCGTTCATGATCTGGAAGTAGGGCAGGACGATGGACATCATGATGTCGAATCCGCCGCCATCCTGCCCGAGCATCGCCGAACGTTCAATGGCAACGTGATTCGCGTTGACCGGGCTGGAGGCATTGCCTCTCAATCCCAAGCCGTTAAATGCTCCGGCCACCGAAAGCCCGGCTGTGCTGGCAGGCACCAGCCACAGCGTGCTAGCGCCCTCGGCCGCAATAGGCTTGCTTGACCAAACATAACTATCTGCCTCTCCTGCCGAAGTGACCCAACTTTTGGCAGCATCCAGATGGACAGTACCATTATGAGCCGCTGCCGAGCTTGCAGGTGCCCAGAATTGACTGCGTGAGCCTCTTTCAGAAAATGCCAGAGTAGTGGTGTGTTTTCCATCGGCAATGGCCTGCCGGACGGAGAGCGGACCGTGCGCTTCTATGACTGCCGCGCCGGCATAGTGCATGCACAAAACCATCGCTGTTGAGGCGCACTCCTGGGCGACGCGCTCGATGACCAGCGCGGCGGCGCGTAGCCCCTCGCCCATGCCCCCCAGTTCCTTCGCGCTGATCAGACCCAGAAGCCCGCTTTTACTCAGGGCTTCCATGGCTGCGTGTGGGAAAGCACCCGTCTGATCGATCTCCACTGCCATGGGACGAATCACCTCAACCGCGATCTTTTCCAGGCGCTCAAGATAAGAAACTGTTGGTATGACATCCATTGTTCATTTCTCCTTATAAATTTTAGAGACTCCAATACACGCCACAACTGGCGCAAGCTTGATGAGGATGGTCGCTTAGTAAATCCATCCTGAATTTCTGATATCGAGCTTCATTCCAAATTTCGCTGAATGGACGCTCAAATAGATTGCCTAAGATCAGGCTTTCGTAATCATCTGTAGCAAAAGGGGAAATACAGCAGGGCAGACAATTTCCATTGGCTGTTATATATGCAGTCGTCCATGGGCGCATACATGCCTGCCAGGGAGCGAAATCAGACGGCCGTGCTGCCGCGAGGCTGTTGATGGGATCTCTGCCCCCCGAGGCGAGAAAGCTGATTCCCAGTTTGCCGCTCAACGCTGTGCATTCTTCGATAATCTTGTCCTCTTCATTTTCATCATTACCAAAGATTGCTAGCTCCCCGCGCGCCATTCCATATTGCTTTTCTGGGTCACCCGCAAAATAAACCATGCGCTGCATATATACTTCCGGCACACCTAGATCTGCAGCCAGCCGTAACAGGTCTGGCAATTCCTGCAAATTCTCTCGGGTGGAGACACACCAGATTGAAATTTGAGGCGTTTTTGTCCCAAGGCGCTCTTTCGTTTTGGCCAGACCCTCCAGCCCCCGCCGCAATTTGGGGAGAAGATTTGCTCCACGAATACGGGCATACGTCTCATCTTTCGCACCATCAATGGAACAGCGATATTGGTCTAATCCGCTTTCGATTATTTTTTCCTGCCATTTGGGTGTTAACAACGTCCCGTTGGAATTAATGATCACTTCGACATTTCGCCCCTTTAGATACTTGATGATTTCCGGCAACTCCCGGTTGAGCAAAGGCTCCCCTATTCCGTGTAACAGCGCGCGCCTCACTTGAGAAAACTGCTCTGCAATATTGATAAATTCACTAAGTGAAAGGGATTTAAGCGGTTCCCGCTGGAAGTAGGTATGCGGACAAGTCTCACAAAGTAAGTTACAGCGATTGGTTACTTCAATAAAGACTACTTTTGGTCCCCCGTCGACTACAGCTCCCCGCAGACTTTCTTCGGGCAGGCGATACTCAGCAGGCAGGAATTTTTGCTCAGGCAATACAGATGAAAATCTTCTATTTTCATTCAACATTAAAGCGGATGTGATTGATGTCACGATTTTGCTCCATATGCGATAATATTTATCTATTGTAAGGATTTTTTGCTCTTATAGTTATTAAGAAACTATTACGACATTCTTCGGGTGTCTTGTTGAAAGGCTTTCTCTCGAAAAGTATGCACGCTTGCTAATCGACTGCGATGAGGGAAATCGATGCAGGGGTGGAACCGCGCGTTTTGTAATGAGTCAGTACGACCATGAAGGTGAACATTCTGTACTTTGTGTTGAGCATTTGAGGCACTCTCATGGACCGTTACCGGGAGACGTTCGCCAATGGAAGAATAATGCCCCAACAAGCCAGCTCCAAAAATACAGCACGAATTGATCATTACTGCTGGAGCAATGATCAATTGGATGGTACGCGCGACCATTTCAGGATCCATACTGCCTTTAACCTTCCATTTGAAATATAGTCTCGCAGCTGCATGATTCGTTACAACAAGAAACACTGCGAAATGATCGCAGTGCTCATGACAAACGGATCGATAGGATTAGTTCTTCTTCCAATCGCGGAATAACCTCAACAGATCACCACGCTGTTGCGGTGTGAGGGTTTCCTCGCGAACCTGTCCCGTCAAACGAATGGTCTGGCGCATTTGCTCCAGGTAATGGGTACAGCCATCGCACCCCGCTAAATGGCGCTCCATCCGCGTTCTTACGTCATCGGGTAAAGTCCCCTCCAAATAATCAATGACCAGCTCCACCAGTTCTTTACAAGTCATTTCCTGATCCATCAATGCTCCGATTGCAAATAGGCTTCCAGTGCCTCACGCACCCTGGCGCGGGCACGATGCAGAAGCACTCTTTGATTAGTCTCGGATATTTCCAAAATATTACAAATTTCTTGCGCAGAGATTTCCTCCATATCCCGTAATATGATCACGGCCCGCTGATTTTCGGGTAATCCATCAATGGCCTGGCGAATCAGACGCAGGGTTTCCTCCGAAAGGAGGATCTTTTCCGGGATACCCGCCCAGGAAGCCGGTTCAACCGCCCAATGGTTTGCTGACCTGCCAGCAGATTGATCTTTGAATCGCTCGGAGGCAACTGTAGGTGATTCAAAGTCTCTGTCCTGGAGATCTGAAAAAACAAACGAGCGGTTCTCACGCCGGCTGCGGGTCTTTGCCTTGTTCGTCAGAATCGTAAAAATCCACGTCTTCAGACTGGAGCGGCCTTCAAAGTGGTTCAGCCCCTGCAAAACGGCCAACCAGCTTTCCTGGGCTAATTCTTCCGCCACCAATTCATCTCGAATGAAGAGGCGCGCCAGGCGTACAAGCGATGTATGATATTGTTCCACAAGTTGGGTGAAAGCCATTTCATCCCGCTGGCGGAGCAAATTCAATAATGAAATCTCATCCGATTTTGCATCCATTGCCTTCATCATTGGAAGAATACAGCATTTTACAAAGGGTGTCAAATGTCGATGAGTTTGCACTCGACCCATAAAACAGAATAGACCTTCTGGAGAGATCCTCTTGGACTTTTAGCAGAAGGTCTATTATCTATCCCTCTTTAAGGATCAATTCGAATTTCACGCGCACTCTGCCACCACAAGGATGAGCCCCGTATCTGCGGACAGCCAGAGCGCCAAGACTATGGATGACACGCGCAGCAGTATGGGATTTCGGTCTGCGCCAATCCGGAGATCATGCAGTAAGATATTTCTGATGTGTGCTTTCTTACTATCTAACACTATCTTTGGACTTTAACAGAACTTGAATAGGAAGGCATGGCTAAAACCGGGATAATAGGTTTAGCACAGACCGAAATCCTGAGGGGAAGCCATGCCCAAGCCAATTGTATGTCTTTCTGAGCAATTGCGCCAATTCA
>DASWKT010000302.1:0-6403 GCA_036396515.1 Anaerolineales bacterium
CAACCCGATTCCTACGGCACTCACACGGCTGGATAATGCCTTATTCCTTGACATAAATGATGCTTACTTGCAGTATTATGAGGTCGAGCGTCAGCATGTGATCGGGCATACCGCAGAAGAGTTGGATCTACCGCTGACGCCCGATCAACAGGCCCAAGTGCTGGCCCGGCTGCTGGAAGAAGGCATCATCCGAGACCTGGAGTTGCGGATTGAGCATCCTTCGCTCGGGCCCAGAACGATCCTGCTCTCTTTACAGCCCATCATGTTTGAAGGTGCCGAGGCGGTCATCGCGACCTCTACCGATATCACTGAGCGTGTGCATGCGGAACAACAGGTGCGCGCGGTGGCTTCCAACCTGACGGCCTCGGATCAGACGGAGCGACACCGCATCTCCCGCATCCTGCATGATGACCTGCAGCAGCACATCTTCGCGGTCAAGATGCAGCTGACCTTCCTGGCGGAGGCCATCGAGAAAAATGACTTCGAAGGATTAAAACTGGATCTTAACCAACTGGATAAATGGCTGACTCAAGCCATTGCCACCACCCGGCAGCTCAGTGTTGATCTCAGTCCACCGATCCTGCACGGGGAGGGACTGGCTGAGGCCGTCATCTGGCTGGCTGCCCAGATGAAAGAGCAGTACGGTCTGGAGGTTGGCGTGCATACGAACGGCGTTAACCCCAGCTTTGAGGAGGATGTACGAATACTGGTGTTCCAATCTGTGCGGGAGCTGCTCTTTAACGTTGTCAAACATTCCGGAACCCTGAAAGCCAACCTGACTTTTGAGCAGATGGATGGCAAGGCAAACATCATCGTGAGTGATGGCGGAAAGGGCTTCGAAAGCGAAGAAATGATGGGGGATCGGAAAACTGCACACGGGTTGTCAAGGATGCGCGACCGCCTGTTCCTTTTGGGTTGCACCCTTAAGGTGAAGTCTCAGCCAAACAAGGGTACCGATATTACGATCGAGGCTCCAATAAAGGATATGATGGATTAGATCTTTGTGTTACGCACGTCCTGCGGGCATCGCCTTACAAGAATGCCTGCACCACAGACTCTTGCCGGACGGTTGCATGAGCTCAAATAAATATGATTTCAATTTTACTTGTGGAAGACCATGCTGCTTTTGCCAGTGTACTCGTACGCCTGTTGCGCAAGACGGGCGAGCTGGAAGTAACTGAGGTTGCGAGAACAGCGGAAATAGCCCTGCAAAAATTGCCGGAACAGAAGTTCAACCTGGCACTGGTGGATGTTTTCCTGCCGCAGATGAGCGGCATCAGCCTTGTGGCCCTGATCCACGACCGGTATCCAGACTTGCCCTGTATGATGCTCTCCGGACATTTGCTGGGCTATTACGTAAAGCTTGCGCTCAAGGCAGGCGCGCGCGGGTATGTGCTCAAGGATCATAGCGATGAGATTATCGAAGGCATCCAGCACATATTGAATGGGGAAACTTATTTGTCCAAGGAACTGCGATATGTGTAAGCGCGGCGAGCTTAACAGACGGCCAATCTATAGAGTGACAGGATGAATATGTCTTCAATTCTTCTCGTGGAAGATCACGAAGCTTTCGCAAATGCCCTGCTAAACATATTGAACAAGAATGGAAACATGAATGTCGTCGCGGTTGCAGAGACAGCCGAGAAGGCTCTGGAGCAATTGCCGGAATTACAAGTTGATCTCGTACTGGTGGATGTTTCCCTGCCCAAGATGAGCGGCATCAACCTCGTCGCCGCGCTGCGTGAGAAATACCCTGACCTGCCGTGCGTGATGCTCTCCGGTCACCTGTCAAGCCAGTATGCCCGCCGCGCGCTCGAGGCGGGCGCGCGCGGCTATCTGCTCAAAGATAACCCGGCAGGCATTCTCGCCGGCATTCAGCACATTGTTAAAGGGGAAATTTATGTGAGCGAGGAACTTGGGGATATAGCTTCGTCCTGAGCGAAGCGAGTGCACGCCGAGCGCAGTCGAAGCACCGGTTTCAAGCAGATATAAAATAATCAAGTTACCCGCGCTTCGGGCTTTGCCCTCCACTTAGCGCGAACGCTTGGCGATGTAAAAGATTTACCCAACCAAACTCGGGGGGCGCGGGGTGATCAGTCCCAGTTCACGCGCCTTTTCAATGGCGGCTGTCCGCGAATGTACATTCAGCCTGAGGTAGGCGCTCGAGAGCAGATTCCGCACCGTTGAATTGGAAACGGACAGCTTCTGCGCGAGATCGGCTGTACTTAAATCAGGATAGGCCGCGCACAGCGATAGAAGCTCCAGTTGCCGGGGTGTCAGGGACATGCCATTCCCTGCCTGTCCGGACTGCAAATAAATGTCATGAGCTTTCCTGCTAAAGAAAATGCCTCCGTGTGCAACCGACAAGACGACATTTCCCAGGTCGCGAAACGCACCGGTGTCATCTTTCAGCATGTAACCGCTGGCACCTGCCTCCACAATCGAGCGCATCAGACCGGGTTCAACGAACATAGAGATGACCAGCACAACAAGATCGGGATGCTTTTGCAGTAATTTCGGGATAATGTACAGAATCGGGAAAGGGTTTGAGTTTTCTTCCGACGTGCGGACACTCAGATCAAGCAGCAACACGTCAACGGGATGCTTTTCCAGCATTGGCTCCAGTTCCTCCCCAAAAGTCGCCGTAGCTACAACTTCCACCTCAGGTGTGTTGTCGAGGCGATAAGTATATCCATCAATGATGCTTTGATGATCGTCTAGGATGGCAACGCGTACTTTTTCTCGTGGCATCTATGTGGTACCAAACATGATTAGCCAGAATCGCAAAAAGAGATCTTTGAAATCGTTATCTTGAAGCTCATACATACAACCATGAGAGAACGATGTCGGCAATTGTGCCATTAATCATCAAAATTTACAATGCCGTGCAGCAATTGATCCCGTTCTTTTGCTCCATCTGGGATGGCGGTAAAGGTTTTAAAATCAGTACAAATGTCTATACGGCTTGAATGCCTGCCTATTGAAGCATCAGTCGTTATCTCTTACAATGCCTCTTAATAATCATCCAACTTTGCGGGATGAGAAAGCAGGACTTCAACAGAGTCCAATGTTATGACACACTGAAGACGCAAAGACCAAAAACATTACTTACTGTTTGGAGGCTTACCATGGATATGATCAAAGTTTCTGCTAACTCACGTACCTCTGCTGTTGCCGGCGCAATTGCAGGCATTGTCCGTGAGCACCACCGGGCGGAAGTGCAGGCAATCGGTGCTGGAGCGGTCAACCAGGCTGTGAAGGCGCTTGTGCTGGCAACTGGATACCTCAGGGATGACGGCATCTTTGTCACCTGTGTACCGGAATTCGCCGATGTCACGATCGAGGACAAGGTGAGAACGGCCATCAAGCTCGTGGTGGAACCAAACGGTCATGGGTCAACTGGCTAAGCAAAGGTTCCCTGTCACAAATTTATGGGATATCCCTTTGGGCAGGTTGGAAAAAACTTAATAAAGGCAAAATCACCCCGAATAAAATTCGGGGTGATTTTTTGTGGGTGTATGCCTCGTATCGGACCGCCCGGCGCACTGATATGAGCAATAATGCCTGTTGCAAGCATCATATATTCCTCCTGATTTCCGTCAAACGACACAGTAACCAATGGACATGGTAAACTCATAGCATAATCAACACCGCTATGACGAATTCTCAAACTCCCAAACCCATGCGCGCTTCGCGCGTCACGCTCTCGCAACTGATGCACCCTGAGCATGCCAACCTGCTTGGCAATGTGCACGGCGGCTGGATCATGAAGCTGGTGGACGAAGCCGGCGCGCTGGCCAGTATGCGCCATGCCCAGCGCAAGGTCGTCACGGTTGCAATCGACTCGATGGTCTTCCGCCAGCCGATCCGTCTTGGTGACCTGATCATCCTAAATGCGGAGGTCACGTACACGGGCCGCAGCTCCGTGGAGGTTGAAGTGCAGGTGCAGGCAGAGAACCCGATCACGGGCGAACGTACACACACGAACACGGCTTATCTTGTGTATGTCGCCTTGGATGATAATGGGCGTCCGACCACGGTCCCGCCTTTGAAAGCCGAGACAGAGGAGGAAAAAGAAAAGATGGAACGTGCAAAGGAAAGACAGGAACGAAGGCTGAAGGAAAAACAAGGGAAGGATTGACGTTGCGAGCCCCTCAATACCCGAGACGGAGCCAGCGCGGCAATCTCCCATAGGCCGCCGAGGACGGCGGCTTGAGCAAAATAGATGTCCGAACCTGAACCCACCCAGCCTCCATCAGAACCAAAAGAACGCGTGGCACACTCGTTCCGCAATTTGCGCGAGCTGGTGGATTTCGTCGCGGGGAAATCGCTCCCGCCGCTCACACCAGAAGAGGGGCGCGTTACAGAGCAAATGCCGTTCCCTTTCCTGGCGATCGTCGGCCAGCAGGAAATGAAGCTCGCACTACTGCTTGGTTTGATCAATCCCAATATCGGCGGCATCCTGTTGGTAGGTCCGCGCGGCACCGCCAAGACGACCGCGGTCCGCAGTCTGCTGGATCTGCTGCCACAAGTGGAGCGCAGCACATGCCCTTATGGTTGTCTCCCCGAAGATATTGAAACCGGTGGGATCAGCGCGGTCTGCCCAGATTGCGCGAAGAAATATGGCGAGGGGCAACCTCTGACTGCGCCCGATGCAGTGCGCCTGATCGAACTGCCGCTCAACGCGCGCCTGGAGGATGTGGTCGGCGGTATTGACGAGCACGCCGCGATCCATGAACGGATGCGAGTGCGGCGTGGAATCCTGGCGCAGGCAGACCGCAATTTGCTTTACATCGATGAGATCAACTTGCTAGGCGATGACATCGTCGACTCGATCCTAGATGCCGCGGCACAGGGCTCGTACACCGTCCGGCGCGGTCCCATCGCCGCGACCTATCGCTCGCGCTTTGTCTTGATCGGCTCGATGAACCCCGAAGAGGGTCGACTGCGCCCTCAGATATTGGATCGCTTCGGTCTGCGCGTCATCGTGCGCGGGCTGGAGGCTCCGGCTGAAAGGTTGGAGGCCTATCGAAGAGTCCAGGCTTATCTGACGAATCCGCGCCAGATGATCGGTCAATTTTCGGCTGAGATGGAGGCGGCTTCCTCCGAGATCCGCAGCGCGCGTGAGCGCATCAAGAAAGTCGTCATCCCCGATAGAATCGCCAATCCTGCCATCGAGCTGGTACAGAGAATAGGGATCGATTCCCTGCGGGCGGAGATCACCTGGTTTGAATCGGCGCGCGCCTACGCCGCCGCGGACGACCGTGACGAAGTAAATCTTGAAGACTTGAAGACCGTTGCGCCGATGGCGTTGAGATTGCGCCGCTCGCAGTTCATGAATGAATACTTCAAAGGTCAGGTGGGGGAAGAAAAAGAATTGAGCTCGTTGTTGGTGGGCTTTGGAAGTAGATCTGCAACCAAAAAGCGGACAGCGAAGAAGAAATGAGCGTTGTCGAACTTTCGAACCCCGCCTATCGGATTGAGACAGAGCGACTGGTCATCCGCTGCTACAACCCGTCGGACGTGCAGATGCTGGCCGATTCGGTGAGTGAAAACGTAGAGCACCTAAAACCATGGATGCCCTGGGTACATGCGGAGCCCGAACCCATCGAAGAAAAAGAAAAACGCCTCAAACGATTCCGCGGTATGTTCGATCTCGGTCAGGACTACATATACGGCATCTTTAACCCCGGGGAAACGCGGCTGCTCGGAGGCACCGGGCTGCATACGCGCCTCGGCGAGAGCCAACTGGAGATCGGTTATTGGATCCACAAGGACTTCGTCAATCAAGGTTTAGTGACCGAATCAACTTGCGCGCTGATCAAGGTCGCCTTTGAGATCATTCACGTTCACCGCCTCGAAATCCATTGCGATCCCGGGAACTTCGCCTCTGCAGCCATCCCCCGCAAGCTCGGCTTCACGCACGAAGGGACGCTGCGCGGCAAGACGCGTTTCCTCGACCGTTGGAGCGACTCGATGATCTGGGGCCTGCTCGAGCATGAATATCCTGATAGTCCGGCATCAAAGGCGGAGATCAAAGTCTTCGATGCATTCGGACGCCAATTGTTATGAATTCCTCGTTCAAAACGTATCCCAAAAAACCGATTTTCCTGCTCCTGGCCGTCAACATCTTGATCGGCTTTTTGCTGTTCCGCGACTACGGGCTCTCGTGGGATGAGCCACTCTTTTACGATTACGGCGAGGCACTGCGCTATGCCTATTCGCCGCGCGAGTGGCTCAGCGGGAGCTTCGACATCAGCCAATCCTTTGGCGCAAGCGGCGATGACCACAAGACGCGCGGGCCTGCCTATCTTTTGCTCGGGCGCGGACCGGTCTACTTGCTCGAAACACTCGGCCTGGACAAAGCCTCCGCCTGGCACCAGGTCAATTTCCTTTTCTTCCA
>DASWKT010000303.1:0-4322 GCA_036396515.1 Anaerolineales bacterium
CGTAACACGTTCCTGCTGAACATGCCCTTCACCGATCGCCTCGATTACTTCAACTCAATGGCCAATAACTTCGGTTATGCAATCGCAGTCGAAAAGCTGATGAATATCCCCGTAGCTGAGCGCGCCGATTATGTACGCGTCATCATGGCCGAACTCACCCGTGTTCAAAACCATCTTGTGTTTATCGGCAACCTGCTCAACGACTTGGGTGCCATGTACACACCCGCGCTATATGCCTTTGAAGAGCGTGAACTCATCCTCGATATCTTTGAGGCGGTATCCGGCGCGCGTATGATGTGCAATTACTTCCGCTTCGGGGGCGTAGTACGCGATGTGCCCGATGACGTTATGCAGAAAATCAAGGATCTGGTCTTCGAACGCCTGCCAGCAAAGACTGATGAAATGGATCGCTTCCTGACGGAGAATGAAGTGTTGGTTTCACGGTTGAAAGGTGTTCATGTCATTGACGGAGAAACGGCCATTAAATACTCGGTGACTGGTCCAGTGTTGCGTGCTGCGGGCGTGCCGTATGACATCCGCCGCGCTGATCCCTATAGCATCTATGACCGCTTTGAGTTTGACGTGGCTACGCGCCAGAACGGCGATCTCTATGATAACTACTTGATCCGCCTGGATGAGATTTGGCAGTCTTTACGGATTCTGCAGCAGGCCCTCAAGCAGATCCCTCAGGGGCCAATCAACTCTCAGAAACCGATGTATCAGGTTCGTGTGCCGGCAGGTGAAGCATATGGTCGTATTGAATCCCCGAAAGGTGAACTCGGCTTTTATCTGGTTTCGAACGGCAAGCCGAATCCCTGGCGCTATCACGTGCGCGCTCCCTCGTTCGTCAATATCACCCCGCTTGAGCAGATTTGTCTCGGCACCAAGATTGCAGATTTCGTCGCCTTATTCGGTGTCCTTGATGTTGTGATGGGCGAGTTGGATCGCTAAAGGAGATCAGCATGTACGGAAAAGGTATTCTTAAAGGATTGAGTGTCACCTGGAAGCGATTCTGGGATACGTATATTGACGATATCGTATGGCTGCTGCGCGGCAAGAAGCGTTATTTTTCTGAAGAGGGGATCAAGCACCGCTCCAGCGCAGATACGAAAGGCATCTTCACGATTCAATATCCGGAAGAAAGATTGATCCTGCCCGAAGAGGCTCGTTACGTCCCGTTCCTGGTTTACGATGAAGCCCCGGAAGGAAAGAAGGATGTACGCTGCACCTCCTGTGGGATCTGTGCCAAGGTCTGCCCGCCGCAATGTATCTGGATCGTGCGTTCGAACGACCCGCAGACTGGCCGCCCGATCCCCGAGCCGACCGAGTTCTACATTGATGTGGATATCTGCATGAACTGCGGCTTCTGCGCAGAATATTGCCCGTTCGACGCGATCATCATGGATCACGACTTCGAGCTGGCATCGTATGGACGCAGTGTATACAACATGGAAAAATTGCTCAAACCTGCTTCATACTACAAGAGCATCCGCCCACTGAACTATGAGCGCAATGAGGCAGAGCGCAAGGCAAAGGAAGCCGCCAAAGCTGCGAAGGCAGCAGGCGCCGCTGCAACGCAAACCAATTAACCAGGAAGGACACAAAAATCACAGGGGTTAAATGCCTAACCTTAGTGTACACAGTGTCCTTTGTGTGTAAGAATGTTAACCGGTAAAACCTAATGATAGAACAAATCACAAAAGAAGCGATATTAGCTGCGCTAAGCAAAGTACAGGAACCTGAACTCCACCAGGATCTGGTCACGCTTAACATGATCCGCGAGTTGGAGATCAATGACAAGAAGGTTTCATTCACGGTCATGCTGACCACGCCTGCCTGCCCTTTGCGCGGGCAGATCGAAAAGGAAGCAAAACAGGCTGTAATGTCCGTTGAGGGCGTGAAGTCCGTCGAAATAAAACTGGATTCGGATGTTCCTAATGATGGTCGCATGCGCGGACTCGTCACAATGCCTATCCGCAACGCAATCGCAGTAGGCTCCGGCAAAGGCGGAGTTGGCAAATCCACTGTGTCCGTGAATATCGCGGTCGCGCTTGCACAAAGCGGCGCGCGCGTGGGGCTCATGGACGCGGATATCTATGGTCCCAATGTGCCGACCATGCTTGGCGTGGATCGACTTCCACCTCCACAAGGAAAGCGACTCATCCCTGCTCAGGCGTATGGGATCAAGATGATCTCGATGGGTTTGCTTGTCAAGCCGGGGCAGCCGCTCATCTGGCGCGGACCGATGCTCAACTCAGCCATCCGTCAATTTTTGAGTGATGTGGAATGGGGCGAGCTCGATTATCTGATCATTGACCTGCCCCCAGGCACGGGCGACGCGTCTCTTTCGCTGGCGCAGGCATTGCCTTTGAGCGGTGCGGTCATTGTGACCCTGCCACAACTGGTTTCACTCGAAGATGCCAGCCGCGGGTTGAATATGTTCCGCACGTTGGAAGTGCCGATTTTGGGGATCATCGAGAACATGTCGTATCTTGACCTGCCCGATGGCACCCGCATGGACATATTCGGCTCGGGAGGCGGCGAGCAACTTGCACAAGCGACTCAAGCCAACTTCCTCGGAAAGGTTCCCATTGACCAGAACGTCCGCATCGGCGGAGATAGCGGAAAGCCCATTTTGGTATCTCATCCCGATTCGCCCGTCGCAAATGCCCTGCGCGAGATCGCCCAGAAGGTTGCGGCGCAAGTGAGCATCGCGGCGTTGAGCGCCAAAAACGAATTACCGATCAATATAGTGGAATAAGAAGAGTAAGGAACAAGCGGGAAGACCTGATAGATATAAGCGCTGACGAGGTCTTTTTGTTTCGTAAGAAATGGTAGAATCAAATTATGGAAGAAGAGTTGCCGATTTTGAAAGAAATAAAACCACTAACCGCCGTTTTGTTGTATGATAGTGGATAGAGGGGTATCATTTATTTACCGGTAGGAGAGAAATATGAATATCAGCCAGATTTCCTTCAAAGGGGACAACACAGTCAAGGCCGCCTACATTTCTGACAACATCGATATCAACAATGCAATAGACGAGCTACAAATCCCTCATCCAAAGACGGTGATCGTTTTGGTCGGTGGCGCGGGTGGGATTGGATGGCTGGATAAGTCCCCCATGCGCAAAGCCATTAGCATTGTTGCAAGACTGGCAGAAGAGACCCACTCGGTTGTTATAGATGGTGGGACGCAGGCAGGTGTTATGACCGAGATCGGAAAACAGCGAAAACGAAACAAGTTTTCCTTTCCGTTGGTCGGAGTGGTTTTTGACAGCCTGCTGATGAAGGAAGAGCCGAAATCGATTTTGGATCCCAATCATACCCATTTCTTTCTGATCCCTGGTGAAGATTGGGGCGCTGAATCGGAATGGATCTCGAAGATCGCGACAACGATTGCAGGAGCCAAGAAATCCATAACAATTCTTGTCAACGGTGGAAAGATATCACGGACAGATGTCGCATACAGCGCTATGGAAAATCGGCCCACCTTCGTCATGCGAGGGACGGGACGCCTGGCAGATGAAATCACGCTGACCGGTAAAGTTGTTGCAATCGACATCTCCCAAACACCTGATGACATCCTGCAATTTTTGAAAACAAGACTGACATAAAAAAGGAGATACGATGAACCGCGAATATCATTTCGTCTAAAAGGCAGTGCAGACCAAATCCGTGAAAGTCCAGGTTTGCTGGATGGCGAGATTCAGACAATAGCCACGGATGAAGAGGCGGTCAGCATCACATGGAAGCCAAATACCGATGCCGATCCACTTCAGAAGGTTGCAGACATTCTCCAAGAAGGAAAATATGCGGATGGCATTAGCCTGTTGGAGTTATTTCTCAGCGATGACCCCACCAACACGACTGTTTTGTTCAATTTGGGTGTCGGACTGATGCAGATGGAACGTCACGCCGAGGCCCTGGAGCATTTGCGCCGCGCCGTGGAGTTGAAGGCGGATAACCCGGCTGCATGGTTTGATTATGGACAAACATTGCAGTTGAACGGTGATACGCACGAAGCTCACAAGGCTTACCGCAAAGTCATTGACATGGATGAATCTGGCGAGATCGCAGAACGGGCACGCACAGCGCTGAAAGAGAAATAATTTCTCGGTGATACACGAAGTCTATCGGTAATTCCCTACTCTCGTTCCACAACTCCTCAGGGCTCTTTTGCCCTTGCGCGGCAACGGGCATGCCAATTATTTTCGCTTATCGCCCGCCCGCTTAACAAAAGATTGTGTAGTTATATAACCGCATTATGGTAACCGAAACTGAAAAAGCTCGGGGTTTTTTATCCTGTATTATCAGACTATA